>JBBQYZ010000032.1:0-11504 GCA_038208205.1 Gemmatimonadales bacterium
AGCGGCGCGTCCGGCGTGACGCCCAACTCGATCGGCAACTCCGAGCTGCGGCCGGAGCGCGGGAAGGAGGTCGAGGTGGGGTTCGACGCCTCCGTGCTCGATGACCGGTTCGGCCTGGAGTTCAACCTGTTCCGGCGCACCACGGTCGACGCCATCCTCGCGGCGCCGGTCGCTCCCTCCTCCGGCTTCTCGGGCACGCGGTTCACGAACATCGGCGAGCTCGCGACCAGCGGGGTGGAGCTGCAGACGCACGGCACCATCCTGCGCCGCACCGACTTCTCGCTCGATGCGAACCTCAACCTCTCGCGCAACAACAGCGAGATCAAGGATCTCGGCGGCGACCAGTTCATCGGCACGGGCAACATCAGGCAGCAGGTCGGCTATCCGGTGGGATCCTACTTCGACTACCGGATCGTCAGCGCCGAGTTCAATGCCAACGGCACCACGAGGAACTCGATGTGCGACGACGGCAAGGGTGGCGTGACCCCATGTCTCAACGCGACGGGTGCCGTGATCGCCCCCCGTGTGTTCTACGGGCGAAGCGATCCATCGAGTGAAGGCTCCTTCTCCTCCACCGCGTCGTTCGGGCAGCGCATCCGGCTGTACGGGCTGGTGGACTGGAAGCGCGGCCAGACACAGTTCAACAACAATGCGCGCGCCAGGTGCCAGGTGTTCCGGCTGTGCCCGGAGAACCTCGAGCCGCTCAAGTACGACCCGGTGCTCGTGGCGCAGTACGACTCCCCGAACCTGCTTCGCAACTTCGTGTACGCCGACGCCAGCTTCGCGAAGCTGCGGGAGCTGTCGGTCTCGCTCATCCTGCCCGAGTCGCTCATCCGCCGCGGCGGCGCCACCACCGGTTCGCTGACGCTGTCCGGCCGCAACCTGCACACCTGGACCGGCTGGACCGGCGTGGATCCGGAGTCGTTCTTCACGGTGGAGCAGTTCTCCCGGCTGGAGCAGGCGCAGGTGCCGCCGCTTCGGCAGATGGTCCTGTCGCTGAACCTCACCTTTTGACCGGGGCGCACTCCGATGTCTTTTCACCTTTCGAGCCGCCTCGGCCGGCACGCCCTCGTCGTCGTCACTCTCCTCGCGGGCGCCAGCGGCTGTCGGGAGATTCTCAAGGCCGACGCGCCGCAGTTGATCGAGGAATCGAGCCTCACTCGCTCGAACAACGCGCCGGTGATCGTCGCCGGCGCGGTCGGCGACTTCGAGTGCGCCTTCGCCAGCTACGTCGCCGTGATGGGCACGGTGAGCGACGAGTTCGCCGATTCGCAGGCCAACGCGGCGATCTGGGACCTCGATCGGCGCACCAGCTTCGCGCAGACGTCACTGTACTCCACCGGGACCTGCGGTGGATTCGGCGGCGTGTACACGCCGGTCGCGACGGCGCGGTATCAGGCGGACAACGCCCTCAAGCTGCTCGAGGGCTGGACGGACGCCGAGGTGGAGAGCCGCGGGAACCAGATGGCGCGGATGGCCGCCTACGCGGGCTACTCCCTCATCCTCCTCGGTGAGGGCTTCTGCTCGGCCGCGATCGACCTCGGCCCGGAGATGACGCCGGCCCAGGTCTTCGCCCTGGCGGAACAGCGCTTCGGCCGCGCGCTGCAGCTCGCCTTGCCGGGGATCGTGGGAGATTCCCTCCGCAGCCTCGCGCGCGTGGGCCGGGCGCGAGCGCTGACCAACCAGAACAAGCTGGCGGCGGCGGACGCCGACGCGGCGCTCGTGCCCGCGGGCTTCGTCTTCAACGCCCGATACTCCTCGTCCTCCGGCCGCTCGGAGAACCGCGTCTTCCGCGGCAACAACACCAACGGCACCGTCACGGTCGATCCCTCCTTCCGCAACCAGACCGTCGGCGGGCAGGCCGATCCACGAGTCCCCGTCGCCGACGCCGGTCGCGGCGGCTCCTTTCCCCAGATCCGCCTGTGGGTGCAGAACAAGTACACCTCGCTCACGGCGTCCATCCCCATCGCCACCTTTCGCGAGGCGATCCTGATTCGCGCCGAGGCGGCGACGGCGGCGGGCAACGCGGTGGCGGCGGTCGACTTCATCAACCAGGGTCGGACGCGCAATGGATTGCCGCCCTACGCCTCGGCCGATCTCGCGGCGATCCGCACGCAGATCATCGAGGAGCGGCGGCGCGAGCTGTTCCTCGAGTCTCATCGCCTGTTCGACACCATCCGCTTCGGTGTGCCGCTCAACCCGGCACCCGGCACACCCTTCCCGGTCGGTGGCGGCACGTACGGCGACAACAAGTGCCTGCCGCTGCCCGACGTGGAGCGTTTGAACAATCCCTCACTCAAGCCCTGAGAAGGGTAGGTCGGTGGCGTTGGCCGGCCGTCGCGTCCCGGCGGTCCCAGCTGGCATCCGTTTCGACGCACACGGTGCGCCGGTGCCCTCGAACATCAGCTCGAGCGACAGGATCAGCACGATCGGTGCGATGACCGTGAGGGCGAGCGCGACCGCCGATCCAACTACCGGGAGGAACGACCGGGTCGGCTCGAGCCAGGCGACGGTGTGGCGATCGAGCCGGTACATGCGCAGCGCGAGCAGGGGGACGGGAACACCGTCGCCGCCGGCACCACGAGACAATTGCTGAATGCGCCGCACGTCGGCCCAGGTGTCCGACCAGATGTCGATGTCGCGCGGTGTCATCGCGGCGCATCATCGGTCGCCGCCGTACCGCGCCCGGCGGCCCTGTCCTTGAGCGACTCGACCTCGATGTAGATGTGCTTCACGCTCGGGCGCGCCTCGTGGATCCGTGCCTCCATCCGGTCCACCGCGGCGCCGAGCGCCGCGCCGTCGAGCTCCGACCGGAAGAAGACGTCCATCAGGACGAGCATCGTATCGGGTCCGAGGTACTGCGTGATGATGCGCCGCACGTCCGCGACGTCGGGATCACTCAACGCTGCCGCGCGGATCGCCGCCCGCTCGTCCTGCGTCGCGCTCTCGCCGACGAGCAGCCCCTTGCTCTCGCGGGCGAGGAGCATCGCGACCACGACCATCACGACGCCGATCGCGATCGACGCCGCGCCGTCGAGATACGGCTTGTTGTAGCGATGGCCGAAGTAGACGCCGAGGAACGCGAATCCCATCCCGACGAGATCTGCGAGGTCCTCGAGCACGAGGGTGAAGATCGTCGGATCCTTGCTGTCGCGGAACGTCTCCCAGTAGCCGCGCGAGCCTGCGCGCTTGTTGAACGCGCGGATCGCGACGACGAAGGAGACGATCGTGATGAGGATGGAAGCGCCGAGCACGACGTAGTTCCACGTCGGATCGCCCATCGGCTCGGGGTGGAGGATGTGCTGGATTCCCTCGTAGAACGACATCCCGCTGCCGAGCGCGAAGAACATGATCGCGACGATCAGCGACCAGAAGTACAGCTCCCTGCCGTGGCCGAGGGGATGCTCCTCGTCCGCGGGTCGCGCGGCGCGAATCTGCCCGAACAGGAGCAGCCCGCCGTCGCCGGCATCGACCAGGGAGTGCACGCCCTCCGCGACCATCGCCGAGCTCCCGGTGGCTAGGGCGGCGGCGAACTTGGTCGCGGCGATCACGATGTTCGCGCCGATGCCGACGTAGATCACGGTGCGGGATTCGCTGGCCATGCCGTTATGCGTTGCAGGTCGCGCACCGCTGGAACCGGATCGCCGCCGCTGCGCTCGGCAACCGCCAGGGATCAGCCGTGTCGTCGCGCCGTCATCACCCGCCACATGGCCCGACCATCAGTACCGACACCGTGTGGGCGAGCACCGCGATCGTGAAGACGACGCTCGTCAGGAGCCCGCACAGCGCGAGGCGGTGCGAGAGTCGGCGAGAATCTCCGCCGGCTTCAGTGTGGTCGCGGCGGGACGGCGTTTCGTTCCAACAGTCATCTCGGGTTCGCCGGCGGGAATGAGCGCAATCGCGCCCCCTGACGGTAGACGCGAGCCGCGCCGGGATCAGGAGACGCTCGCCATTGCATCGACGGATGCGTTCGCCCGAACGAGAAACTGCAGAATCTCGCGTCGATGGGCGAGCGTGCTCGCCGAGCGAACGAAGAATGCGCGAGACGGAGGGCGTTGCTCTATCAGACCCTCATGCTCGAGGGCGCGATAGGCGGTCCCCCGAGCCAGACTTTCTGCAGAACCCACTCGCTCCACTGGTCGAGGATCTCGTAGAACGTCGGGATCACGACCAGCGTCAACAGCGTTGATGTAATCACTGATGGGTCACGGGGCCGGCGATGCGGAAGGGCGATCGCCGCGCCGTCGGGCGCCGGAGCATCGGTCACGGCCTCGCGCGCGGCGTCGCCGAGCCGGCCCTGCGCCCGAATGGCAGCCGGTCGAGGGCGACCCGCCCGTTGCTCACGACCACGAGCACGTCCTGGAGCGTGCGCACGTCGGCCAGCGGGTCGTCGGGCACGACGATCAGGTCCGCCTCGAGTCCGGCGCGCACGGCGCCGGTACGGTCGTCGATCCGGAGCAGCCGTGCGGCCACCGTTGTCGCCGAGCGGATCGCCTCCATCGGCGTGAGCCCGGCGTCCACGAGGCGCCCCACCTCCTCGGCGATGCGTTCGGTGCGATGCGGCGCGTAGTCGTTGTCGCTGCCGGTGACGATGGGGATGCCGAACGCGTGAGCGCGGCGCACGGCGCTCGTGAGGCGCGGCACCATGTGCGGGCCACGGAGCCGGAGCACCGCGTTGTCGTCGGTGAGGAGGGCCGCCATCGTCGAGATGGTGGGGACGAAGAAGGTCCCGCGCGCCTTCATCAGGCGCAGCGTGCTGTCGGACAGGTAGGTGCCGTGCTCCACGCTCCGCACGCCGGCGAGCACCGCGGCGCGCGCGCCCTCGTCGCCGTGTGCGTGCGCCATCACGGGCACGCCTCGCGTCGCCGCCTCCTCGACGATCACGCGGAGCTGGGCCTCGGTGTAGACCTGCTGGCGCGGATCGGTATCGGGCAGGCCGGCGCGCGCGGTACCGCGCGTCTTGATGACGTCCACGCCGTGGTCGAGGTTGATGCGCACGAGGAGCCGGAGCTGCTCGGGCGTCGTCACGCCACCGGCGAGCGGGGCAAGCCGCGGGTCGGCGAGCACGGTCTCGCCCAAGTCGGGCGTCACGTAGAGGCCGGCGGCGAGTACGTCGGGCCCGTCGATCGCGCCGGAGCGCGCCAGCTCGCGCAACGTGACGTCCTGATAGCCGGAGACGCTCGCGCTGCGGAATGTCGTGACCCCGCTCTCGAGCGCGCGCCGCGCGCCGGCGAGCGTCTCGATGTGGGCATGCGCGTCGATCAGCCCAGGCAGGAGGTAGCCGCCGGCCGCGTCGATCTCCTGTGCATCGGCCGGGACGTCCACCGTGCCACGCGCGATCCGCTCGATCCGTCCGCCGCGGACGATGACCGTTGCGTCGCGAAGAACGGTATCGGCCACGCCATCGATGACATTGGCGTGACGGATGACGAGCGGGCGCGACGTGGTCGCTGCTGGCGCCGCCCCCTGTCCGCCCGCCCGGCCGGCAGCCGCCAGGAGTATCGCCGCGGCGGCGCCCGCCGCCCTCCGGAAGTCTGGTCGCATCACTGTCCTCACTCGAGGAAAGGCGGTCGCGGCGGGCCGCATCATGTCCGTAGACACGGATGATGTGCGCCGCGCGTCGTTCGAAGTCAAGAGGCGCGAGATAGCCATTCGAGCGCGCCGCAGCGCGCGCTTCACCGACGTTGGCAGGCGCGCTGAGGGTCCCGGCGGACCCGGTCCGCAGCAACGAGACGTTGGACCGCGGGGCGTCGAGGCGCCATCCGGTAGAAGTGGTCCGTACCTATCGAGTCGTTGCGCATGGCGGCGCGGTCCGGGTCGCTGTGTGCTATCGAGCGCTCCGACCGCGTCTCGTACGCTGCGTCCGCAGGGCGCCGAGCGAGTTCCGCAGCGCACCGCGCGCCCGGAAGAGCCGCGATGCCACCGTTCCTTCGGGAATCCGCAGCATCCCCGCCGCGTCGCGCTGGAGGAACCCTTCCATGTCTACCAGCTGAACCACGGCACGGAGCGGTGCGTCGAGCGCATCGAGCGCCTCTCGCACACTGGCACGAACCCCGGCCTCGTCGATCTCGTCATCCACCGCGGACGGCGGGGACCACTCCGCAAGTGCGCGCTCGAACTCCGCGTCGCCCACGTCCGACGCCGTCATTTCCAGGCGGCGCCGGCGCGACCGGACCCGGTTGAGATTCGTGCGCACGAGGATCTGGAACAGCCACGCGCGGACGGCGGAGACATCCCGAACAGACGCAAACGCGGCATACGCGCGCAGCGTCGCATCCTGGAGCAGATCCTCGGCATCGGCCTGGTGGCCGTTGCTCAGGCGAATCGCCATGCCATGGAGCGCGTCGAGATGCGTTGAGAGCACCCGCTCGAACGCCCCGCCCACCGGGGCGGAGGTGTGCACCGACGTCGCCAACCTCACCACGGTCATGCTTTCTGCGGGCTGATGGGCACGAGAGGAACAGCAGCCGCCCGGCGCCGAAGCGGATCGAGGAGCGCTTCCTTGTCTAGTGACGGGGTGCCTGTTCGGTTCCCCGCCGCCGCGCGACGCGCGATAGCGACAGATTCGCGTGCTGCCGGTGTCTGTCATGCATGGACGACACCGATCCTCACTCCGGAGATGCAGCATGAAGCGAATTGCGATCTACAGCATGGCCGCGGCGACACTTACCCTCGGCGGCTGTTCCGAGCGGAGCACGCCGCTCTCCCCGGCACCAACGGCCAATGCCACGCGTGAGACGGGGCAGGCGATGGACGATGACGCCGACACGGACGACGCCTCGGCCAGCGAGCGAACCTACCGCGTCACCATCGAGAACCTCACCACCGGACAGGTGTTCTCGCCCGGCGTGATCGCCACCCACACGAAGAAGGTGCAAGTCTGGCACACCGGCGCGCCGGCGTCCGACGGGATCCGGCAGATCGCCGAAGACGGGTCGGAGGTCGCGGCGGTGGCCGCGCTCTCGTCCACCGCGGGCGTGTACACGGTGAGATCCACCCTCGCGCCGATCAATCGGATCGGCGGACAGGCACCCTTTCCCACGTCGCGCAGCTACGTCATTGGTGCCCGAGGCAGTGCAAACCGGCTCTCCGTCGCCGTGATGATCATCTGCACGAATGACGGCTTCACGGGGCTGGATGGCGTCAAGCTGCCCGGCGGCTTCAAGGCCGAGTCGCACGTCGTGGGCGCGTGGGACGCGGGGACGGAGGAGAACAACGAACGGTTCAGCCAGATCGTCGATCCCTGTGGTGGGGCCGGACCGGTGCCCGCTCCCCCCGATGGCAACGGGCGCGTTGCCACGAACGGCGTCATCGAGCCGCACCACAATATCCAGGGGAACGGCGACCTCAGTGTCGCGCTGCACGGCTGGCGTGGTGCCGTGGCTCGCATCACGGTGCAGCGCATGAAGTGAATCCGGCTCGTGCGCGAACGTGCGCTCGGCGCCGATTCGCGTCCGGAGGGCGATTGGCGCACCCCTCCGGGCGCGCTACCGCTGGTGCAGTTCGTCGTTCTGTGTTGATGTGGTGCATCCCTCCCGGCGGCGACGGGCGCTCGGCGCTCCGCAACGGCTCCGCCATGCGGCGAAGCAGGTCGAGCCGATCGTCGGTGAGCTCCTCCCACTAGTCGGGAATGTCAAAGAGCCGCCGGCGCTCGCTACCGTCGAACGCCCGAGTTAGGGTCGCTCACAGCCCGGCAACGACTCCGGCATCCCCGAGGAGATGCCGGTATCGCTGCGCGCGACGGGCGCGAAATCCGCGGGCGCGCTGAGTCGCACGAGGAAGCGTGGTCCGACGGCCAAGCCGGCGAGCA
Source organism: Gemmatimonadales bacterium (assembly GCA_038208205.1). Lineage (GTDB taxonomy): Bacteria > Gemmatimonadota > Gemmatimonadetes > Gemmatimonadales > Gemmatimonadaceae > AG11. The sequence continues at coordinate 7,811 of JBBQYZ010000032.1, forward strand.
AGGAGCCGATGTAGCCGCGTGCCGTCGCTCAGGGGATCAAGTCATGATCCATCTTGCAGCCCACGATCGGCTGCGGGCACCGGCGAGCGTCCCGGAGGAATCCGCGAAAGACTCGAATCATGACCGCTCGGCCCACGGGGGCCTTGCCGGTCGAACCCCCACGCAGGTTGCCGCGTCGTTCATGCTACTGAACACCCCAACCCGACTGTGAGCTTAAGATCGGACCTAAACAGGGGCTACCCGCGATCGTCGCAGGTGGATCGGCGGCCGCAGCAACGGTGCTTCGACCGCTTTCGCCGGGAGTTGAACGAGGAGCGGCCCGATGAAGCCCTCGCGCAGGCCACACCGGCGAGTCGCTACGCGGCCACGCGGAGGCAGGCCTGGCTTCCCCGTAGACGGTCCCGACGCTATGCTCGGCGCGCATGCCGACGATCAAGGGCATTCCCGGCCCGTACCGCCTGTTCTTCTACAGTTTCGACTGCCACGAGCCGCCCCACGTCCACGCGCAGCGAGAGCGGGCGACGTGCAAGTTCTGGCTCGACCCGGTGGCTCTCGCGGCGAACCACGGACAGACCCCACGCGACCTAACCGCGGTCCGGCGCATTATCTTGGAGCATCGACCCCGCATCCTGGAGGCGTGGCGTGAGCACTGCGGCGCGGCCGAGTAGCGGCGGAAGTGGCGACCCGAGGGTTCGGGCCGTGGAAGTCACCGATGAACTCATCACGGCGCACCTGACCGACGGGCGCACCATCAGCGTGCCGCTCGCCTGGTCGTGGCGGCTGTCGGAGGCCTCGCCGGAGGCGCGACGACATTGCGAAGTGATCGGCGATGGCGAGGGCATTCACTGGCCGGACGTCGACGAGGACATCAGCGCGCGGGGCATGCTCGACGGCTTGCCCGCGCGACGACCATCCCGCCCGTAGACCCCCGTCGTCCGGCCAACGCCCCAGATCACCCGAGGGCGCCATGCAGGCGGGAAAATGCGCCCCGATCGGCCAACCTTCCGGGGGACGGTGGGTGGGATGACTAGCCGTCTGCCTTCGAAGCGGTCTGGCGCATCGCCCGCTTCACCGCACCCGCATGAACCGGAGGTGCCGTACCCGCCCCGCCTCGAGCACGAAGCCGGTGATGCGCCCCTTCGCGTCACGCTGCACGTCGATCACGGCGCTGCCGCGCGTGAAGCCGTCCGTGTAGCTCGGCTCGAGGACGCCCAGGCGGCGGTCGTTCGCGTAGGCGACGAGCTGCCCCTTCTCCACCTTCCACGTGTGCGTCGCGTCCACCTCGGGGCTCCGGTAGTCGCCCACGTACTCGGCGAGCTTCGCCGTCGCGAGCGCGGCGGAGACGGCGCGCGTGAACGTCACCGTGTCCGCCGCGGGCTCGTGAGTCTCCAGCCAGAGCTTCTTCGGGCATCGCGCTCCACTCGCGACGCGGCGCTTGGACAGACGCCGCCCCGCGTCGAACCGGTCCGGTGGCTCGATCGCCCCGAAGAGCTTCGACATGCGACTCCAGGCGCATGGGTCAGGCGCCTACTATAAGGAAGGGCCGCCGATCGCGCGAGCGAGGCGAGCCTCGCCCTCGCGGCGCCACTACCGCCCACGTGATCTCGCGCGCAACCGCCTCCTGCGTATCGACTGGCGCCCGCGCACCGCCGATCATGATTGCCAGCACCAGTGAGCGTCCGTCACGTAGCGTGATCACACCCACATCGTTCACAGCCGTGGACGGCGAGCGACTCGTCCCCCAGGTGCCCGTCTTGTGCGCGACACGAGCACCCGCCGGCGCGCCGGCGACGATCCGCGTCGCGGGATCCGGGTGTGTTCCATCAGCCCTGAGAGTCGAGCGAAGCTGCGCCTGGACAGCATCTCGCCCCGCCAGAGTCGCGCGAGGAGTGTGGCGACCCCTCTGGAAATCGCCCGATCGCGATGATCGGAGCGAAAGCTCGAGGCCGCGCGCGCACCGGACTCCTCGGCAACCGCCTCGACCACGCTATCGATCACGGCGGGGGTCGAGCGATCGGCCGGCGGTGGATTCTCCACGCCATAGTACGCCCACGTGTTCTCGGCGTACGTCCGGTCGATCCGGATGTCGTGCACCTTCAGCCGCGCGAGCTCGTTCATCACTCGCGGCGGACCTCCGGAGTAGCGCATCAGGGCGTCGCTCGCCGAATTGTCGCTTCGCTAGATCGCCCGCTCCAGCAGCTGATCCACCGACAGGCGCACGCCTCCTCTGGGGTACTCGATGGCCAACCCTCCATTGCCGGCTCGGAGATCCTTCGCCGCGAGAGTGATTGAATCTGAGAGACGCAGCTCGCCGCGATCGACACGTGCCAGGAGTTGCACAGCCAGCGGCAGCTTGACGACGCTGGACATGAACACCGGCGCGATCGGATTCAACGCCAGCGTCTGCCCGGTGCGGAGATCTAGCGCTGTGACGCTCACCACTCCGCGTGCCCTGGCGGCGGTGTCGCGAATCGTCGCCGTGGTCGTGGTCGGGCGAATGGCGCTCGCGCGGGACGGGGCGGCTGTGCGTTGACACAATGCCGACGTGGGAGCGAGCGTGGCGAGCAGGACGACGAGTGCGCTGACGCCGGGGCACGCGCTGGCGATCATCACGGCGCCTGCCTTCCCGTCGGTGAGCGACTCGCCAGGGTTGGCACGCGCAGCACTAAGCGGCCCTGCGTGTGGGCGCGAAGGTCGACCTCGTCGAAGTAGGTTGGCTTGAGCCGCTTCTCGCTCATCAGGGCACTCTGATCGGCGAAGTGCGGCGACGTCGGGTCATTGCTCTGCCCGAAGTTGAGCGACGTGAACGATTGGATGGGTCGCGTGAACGCCACGACGAGGGGCTGGCGCTGTCCGGAACGCACCCACTGATGTCCGCGCGCATCCGGGGGCCCGAACGCCATCGCGCGCATCGTGCCGACGAAGCCGCCGAGTGGGAGGGAGACGTTACCGCGACCGACCCGGAAGACTTCGCCGAACGTCAGCTCCGTCGATCCGAAGTCCTTGCGCAGCAGCTCCATGGCGCGAGGGATGGCCGCCACGAGCACCGAATCGTACTCCCGCCCGGGGACGCTGTCCCGCAGCGTGAGCCGCACCAGGTCACGGTTCGCGGCCGCGTTCTCCGAGAGCGCTCGCCGCCAGTAGAGAAATCCCAGGGCCGCCCTGGAGTCCTGACGGGCGAAGCCATCGAAGCGCGCCAGCCGGTCCGCGAACCGGCGCCACTCCGCGGGCCGCGTCGCCGCCGCGGCCGCGTCGCCATTCAACGCGCGCCGCAACGCGGTCAGGAAGGCGTCTGCCCCATCCCACTTCTCGTCGAACAGAATGGTGAGCATGTCCGTGACGTCGCCGTGGAAGGTCCGCGAGAGCAGCTCGACGGCACGTCGTCCGCGGAAATTGTCGTTCCCTGCTCGTTCGCCATACACCTCGGGTGCGTAGCGGTCGCTCGTCAACGGGCTGCCCTCGAACATCACGTCAGGCGAGACGTTGTTGTTCTGCATGTATCCGCTCGAAGGATTCTCGATCTGCACGAGATCGGCGATCGGGTGCATCCCACGCCACGCCGTCGCCGACGTGTTGCCGTCCAGCGGTCGCGTCCAATCAAGTCCAACCGGGCGGATGGGAATGCGGCCTGTGCCGAGATAGTACGTGTTGCCATCCGCGTCGGCCGCCAGCAGGTTCGTCGGCCACATCTCCT
>JBBQYZ010000033.1:0-11471 GCA_038208205.1 Gemmatimonadales bacterium
AGGCTTCGTACGCGTCACGGGCCCTTCATCGCGCTAGCACTGAGCGCTGGAGCGTTCGCGTTCGCTCACGGCGATCCCACCCGAGCGCTGTCGCAGCTTGCTGCGGGATTGATCCTCGGGCTCATGGTTATGCGAACCGGACGCCTCTGGCTCGGCGTGCTCACGCACGGTGCTCTGAACTGGTCGGGAATGGTGCACGAGGTCATCGGTCGCATACAGGTCGCCGAACGTGTCGGCCGGATATACCCGTACCTGTGCATCGCCATCGCGATCCTCGCCGGGATCCAGCTCCATCACCTGTTAACGCACACGCGCTGGAGGCTGCCGCTCCGGGCGAGTGAAGCCGTCGCATCCCCCGTCACATGGAGCATCGATGCCGCCGGCTGAGCCACGCACGGGCTCTAGCGCGCTCGCTTCAATCGGCATCGAGGATACGCTCGAGGCCTTGCTCGCTCATCACGCGACCGGCACGCGGACGATCTACCTCACTACGCTCGCGCTCGTGGTGGGCTGCACGCTCCTTCTCGTGACGGCGTCCGCCGACGTCACTGTGCGGGCGCCCGCGATGCTGCGGCCGACCGTGGAACGCCAGACCATCCGGGTTCGCGTCGACGGGGTGGTGGCACGACTTATCGCGCGGCGCGATGATCGCGTGCGCACCGGCGACACTATCCTCATCGTAGGCTCCCCCACCGGCGGCGGAAACCGATTGGTGTCGAGTGGCGCGTTGCGGGATCAGATCGTCGTCATTCGTGACCTCCGCACGATCCTCGCTCGCGACCTGACAAGCAATGGCGACGCACTACTCGAGTCGCCGGACCGGCGGAGTCGAACCCTCGCCGCGTTCGCCGAGGCGAGGATCGAGTGGCGTCAATTGTCCCTCGACGTTCATCAGGCCGAGGAGTCCCGCAACCGACTGTTAGCACTCGCGGGGAGCGGCTTCGCTGCCCCGGCGGAGCTCCAGGGAACCGAATACGCGCTGGCCCATGCGCGGGAAAGTCGCGCGCTCGCCTTCGAGCGCCGCCGTGCCGAGTGGACCACGCTGCTCGCAGCCGCGGAGCAGCGAGTGGCCGAACTTCGCCGGGACCTAATGGCGGAGGCGAGTGCCCATGCGGCGTATGCTGTGCTCTCTCCCGTGGACGGAACGGTAGACAATCTCGCTCCCATCACTGTCGGCACCGCGCTGCGCGCAGGGGATCCCATCGCGACCGTCTCGCCCGATGACGATGTCGTCGTCGACATCTCCGTCTCGCCGCGCGACGTAGGGCGCATCAGGACGGGAATGCCGGTGCGACTGCTCGTCGACGGCTACGACGTCCAGCAGTGGGGCACTGCCGCCGCGACTGTCACGTCCATCGCCGCCGACTACACGCTGGCCAGCGATCAACCGGTCTTCACGGTCCGCGCCAGCCTCGTCCATCCCACGCTGCGCCAGCCGAACGGTCGCACGGCAGTGCTGCGCAAGGGATTACGATGTCAGGCCCGCTTCCTCGTGGGTCGGCAAAGCCTCACCGCGCTGATTCTACATCGAGCAAACGAATGGGCCGATCCCACGGTCACTCCGTCCCCGGTAGTCGGCGGGCGAGGCGGCTGAGGTGCGCCGTGTTCCGAGATTGCGCCAGCACGACGCGAGCGATTGCGGGGTCGCGTGTCTAGCGAGCATTGCGCAGTTCCACGGCCGCGGGGTGTCAGTCGCGCGACTGCGGCAGCACGCGATGACCGATCGCGGCGGCACGTCGCTGCTCGGACTCACGCGAGCGGCCGAGCGGATCGGATTTTCGGCCAAGGGGGTGCGCGCCTCGCCGGAGACGCTGTCCCGCGCTCCCGTCCCAGCCATCGCGCACGTCGTCCAGTCCACCGGCGCGCATCACTATCTGGTCATCGAGCGGGCGGACGAGCGGCGCGTCTGGCTCATGGATCCCGCGCTCGGCGAGCACCGTATCGAGACACGTGCCGCCTTTCAGGCCGAGTGGACCGGAGTGCTCCTCCTGCTGGCGGCCGGGCCGCCGCCGGCGAGCGAGGGCGCCGACGCCTCGCGCGCGGCGCTCGTCTGGCGACTCGTTGCGACGCATCGTGGTGCGCTCGCGCAGGCGTTGTTCGGCGCGATTGTGTACACCCTGCTCGGGCTAACCACCTCGGTGTACGTACAGCAGGTCGTGGATTCGGTGCTTGCCGACGGTCGAGCCGGCCCGCTGCGGGTATTGAGCGCGGCGATGATCGTGGTCGCCGTGGCGCAGACTGTCATCGGCGCCCTGCGCGCCTCGTTGATGATCCACGTGGGCCAGCTCGTCGACGCCGATCTGATCTTGGGCTACTACCGGCACCTACTCCGCCTACCGTTGCGCTTCTTCGACGGGATGCGGGTCGGCGAGCTCACTTCGCGCGTCACCGACGCGGTGAAGATCAGGGCGTTCGTCGGCGAGGTCGCAGTCGAGGCGATCGCAAATGCGCTCATTATCGTCGCCGCGTCATCGCTCATGTTCGCTTATGACTGGCGGCTTGCCGCATGCACCCTCGCCACATTGCCGCTGTACGCATCTCTGTACACGGTCGGGGCTCGCCTTAACCGTGGCCAACAGCGCGCGCTGATGGAGCGGGCCGCCGCGTTGGAAGCTCAGCTCGTCGAGTCGCTCACTGCCGTGGGGACGATCAAACGATTTGGGCTGGAGGGTCACGCTACCCTCGTCACCGAATCGCGCTTCGTGCGACTCTTTCGCTCCCTTGGTGAGGCGGCGCGCACGGCTATCTGGATAAACGGCCTCGGTCAGTTCGTCGGTCGACTTTCCGTCGTGGCTCTGCTCTGGTTTGGTGCTACTCGCGCCCTTAACCAGCAGCTCACTGCCGGCGAGCTCATGTCCTGTTATGCCCTGCTAGGATTCCTTATGGGCCCGACCCAGGCGCTGGTCGGTTTCAGCCGGGCAGTGCAAGAGGCTAGGGTGGCGAGCGAGCGGCTCTTCGAGATCATGGAACTCGACCAGGAGCCGAGTGCGGGAGTGATCCCGCTGCGCCGCGAGGACGTTGGGGACGTCGTGCTCGAAGGAGTACTCTTTCGATACGGAACTCGCCCCCCCACGCTCATCGACGTGTCGTTCACCTGTCCCCGTGGGGCGATCACCGCGCTGGTGGGGGAGAGCGGGTCAGGCAAGAGCACGATCGCCGCGCTCGTCCAGCGGCTGTACCCCGTCGACGCGGGGTGTATTCGGATCGGGCCGCACGACATCGCGCATCTGGAGCTCGGAAGCCTGCGCCGAAGTGTCGGTGTCGTGTCGCAGATCACCGACCTGTTCGCCGGCACGGTGATCGACAATCTGGCGCTCGGTGACTCCTCACCGGACGTCGCACGGCTCGCGACGCTCTGCACAGAGCTCGGGTTGCGCGAGACAATCGAGCGGATGCCGCAGGGGTGGCTCACTCAGATAGGCGAGCGCGGTGTAGCGCTCTCGGGCGGGGAGCGGCAGCGGCTGGCCGTCGTGCGGGCGATGTACCGCGCCCCACCCATTCTCATTCTCGACGAGGCCACGGCGTCGCTGGATTCGGCCAACGAGCAACTCGTGCTGCGGGCGATGCACCGATTGGCGTCCGCCGGGACGACGGTCATCGTGATCGCACACCGACTCACGACGGTGAGTGCAGCGGATCACACCGTGATGCTCGATCGCGGGAGAGTGGTGGAACAGGGACATCCCACTGTGCTCGCCGCTGCGGGAGGGGCGTACGCGCGCCTATGGAGCCATGAATAGATCAGGTATCGTAGATCGCGCTGTCGAGCGAAACCAGGCCTCTCACGCATGAGGTACGGTGGGCGGGAGCATGACCCCGTTCCCCTACAGGGTGTTGGTGTCGCCATCACCCGCCGGGAGTACCGGGCGCGCTCACGGCGCGTTAAACTGAGGGACTTCCGCCATGATCTGGCGGCGAGGCCAGGTAGCTCAGTTGGTAGAGCAGCGGACTGAAAATCCGCGTGTCGGGGGTTCGATTCCCTCCCTGGCCATTGCAGCACTATATGAATGCAAGGGCAGACTCTACCCGGTTACGGCCGCCAGCACTGGCGGCCGTTCTCCATTTTCGAGGGTCTCTTGCCGACACCCCGCGAACTGATGCATGCTCCCACGAGTTGGTGCCGGCCCCTCCCGAGCCCTTTCCCCCGAACATGCCACTGATCTCCCGCCGTGCCTTTCTCGGCGCGCTCGCCGCCGCTCTTCCCACGGCGGTCCTCATGCGGCGCGCGCACGCCGCCGCCATCGACGATCTCGCCGCAAGCCCGAGCACGCTCCGGGCTCTGGGCGAGGTGGTGCTGCCCGCGGAACTGGGACGTGTGGAGACGGCGCGCGTGGTGCGCGACTTCCAGCAATGGATCGCCGGGTACCGCGAGGGCGCGGAACTCCTGCACGGCTACGGCACGTCGCTGCTCGAGAAGGCGGGTCCGACGCCGGCCACCCGATGGATGGCGCAGCTCGACAGGCTCGACGCCGCGGCGCGCAACCTCGGTGGCGGGGCACGATCGTTCGCCGAGCTCCCGCTCGCGCGGCGACGACAGCTGGTGCAGGGAGAGCTCGACGCGGTCAAGGCGGACAGGATCCCGTCCGTGGGACGAGCGTCCCACGTCGCGCTGGCGCTGCTCGGGCACTACTACGGCAGCACCGAGGCGAACGACCGGTGCTACCGGGCCAGCATCGGTCGACAGAGCTGCCGTCCTCTCGCGGCATCGTCGAGGATGCCATTGCCCCTGGCCGGCGGACGGACATGAGCCGCTTCTCGAAGACGCCCGTGATCGAGAGCGACGTCTGCATCATCGGCTCGGGGATCAGTGCGGCGATGGTGGCGGACCGGCTGGCGCGCACCACCAAGGGAAAGATCATCATCGTCGAGGCAGGTGACGAAGCGCCCTCGCTCGGCCAGCGCTATCCGCTGCGCCAGCGCTATCTGGACTACGGCGACAACCCCTGGCCGAACGATCATCTCGACGGGTACGAGATGGAGGGGCCGCTGCAATCACGCTCGATGATGGTGGGCGGGCTGGCGATGCACTGGGGTGGCGTGACGCCGCGCTGGTCACCGGAGGACTTCCGCACGCGGTCGCTGTTCGGCGTGGGGACCGACTGGCCGATCACGTACGGCGACCTCGATCCGTACTACCACGAGGCCGAAGTGCTGATGGGAGTGGCGGGAGAGCAGGGCCCGCCGGCGATGGACCCGCGCGGCCATCCCTATCCCATGGCGCCGATTCCACTGACGTGGAACCTCTCGCAGCTGAAGGGCTGGACCGCGGAGGCGGGGATCGCGATGTGGAGCCAACCCTCCGCCAAGAACTCGCGGCCATACGACGGCCGCAGCGAATGCTGCCGCAACGACACGTGCACGCCGATCTGTCCGATCGGCGCCAAGTACACGCCCGATTTCACCTGGAACCGGCTGCGTGCGGCCAACCGGGTCACGCTCTATCCGCGCACGCTCGTACGAAGGCTGGCGATGAACGACAGCTCGACACGCATCGCGCGCGCCGAGGCGGTCCAGCGCGGACGTGGCGTCGCCGTTGGACGGGGAACCCCGGTGGAGTTCCGGGCCAAGACGTTCGTCGTCGCCGCCGGCTACGTGTGGAGCTCGCACCTGCTCCTTCTCTCACGCGAGCGCCGAGCGCCGAACGGCCTGGCGAACCGCTCGGGCAACGTGGGCCGGTTCATGTGCGGTCATCGCAATCAACAGGCGTTCATCGAGCTGCCGATGCGACTGTACCCGGGGATGAACGGCCAGCACTCGCTCGTCACGAAGCAGTTCATGCGGACGCCGCCGGGCGACAGGTATCTCCGGCACGACCTGCGCGTGTGGGAGTCGAGCTACGCACGCGGTCCACGGCTGCGCGACGACGTGGGCCGGCTCCAGCTCGGCGACGACATCATGCGGGACTGGCGCGACCGAACCGCCACCGGGGTGGCACGGGTACGCGCCTACTACGACGTGATTCCGGACCGCTCGAGTAGGATCCAGCTCGACGCGACGCGCCGCAATCCATGGGGCGACCCGCTCCCGACGCTCGCCATGCGCGACGCGCCGGAGTCGGCGGCGCTGAAGGACTACTCGATCGCGACGATCCGCGCCCTGTTCGCGCGGATGGCCAGGGCCGGGGGCGGCCGGGTGGTCCACAACGAGGAGGATGACGCGAACGGCTGGCAGGATCATCCAGCGGGCGGGTGTCGAATGGGTGCCGACCCGGCGACGTCGGTGGTGGACGGGTGGGGACGCACGCACGATCACGACAACCTGTTCATCGTGGGTGCGCCGACCTGCGTGAGTGCGAGCTGCGCGAACGCGACGCTCACCTTCTGCGCGCTCGCGCTGCGTTCGGCCGACGAGATCGCGCGCTGAGCGTCCTCGGGCGCTCCCCGTCCAGCGCGTACGCCCCGGATCCGGCGGGACGCCCGGCCGCTGACGACCCGTCGCCTTGTAGCCGACGTCGGAGTCGCGCACATTCGAATGGCCGGCCACTCGTTCACGCTCGGACTCTCCCCAGGCATCCCATGACGCCTCGACACAGTTACGCCACCGCACTCGCCCTCAGCGCTCTGCTCGCGGCGACCGCCGGCGCGCAAGGCCCGACCCAGACCGCGGCACTCGACCGTGCGAACCTCGACACCACCTGCGCCGCCTGTGCGGACTTCTTCCAATACGCGAACGGGGGCTGGATCAAGCGGGCGGCGATCCCCGCGGCATACTCGTCGTACGGCTCCTTTCAGGAGCTCTATGACCGGAACGAGGCGGTGCTGCACGAGATACTCGACGCGAGTGCGGCGAGCGCCCGGTCAGGTGCGTACAAGCCAGGAAGCGGCCAGTGGAAAGTCGGCACCTACTACGCGACCTGCCTGGACACGGTCGCGATCGACCGGCGCGGTGCAGCGCCCCTGGCGCCGGATCTCTCGATCGTCTCCGCGATCGGCTCCACGAATGACCTGACCCGCGCCCTCGGCGCGCTCGAGCGCAGCACGGGCGCCGCGCCGTGGAGCGACGGATCGACGATCGACTCGCGCGACGCCGGCAACACGATCGCCGGACTGTATCAGGGCGGATTGACGCTTCCCAACAACGAGTACTACACCAAGACCGACAGCGCATCGGCCGCGCTCCGCGCAAAGTTCACCGCGCACGTGACCCGCATGTTCCAGCTGCTCGGCGACCCGGTGACGCGCGCGGCGGATGAGGCCAGCACGGTGCTCGCCTTCGAGACGCGCCTGGCACGCGCGTCGCGCACGCCAGTCCAGCTCCGCGACGTGGTGGCCAACTACCACCGCATGTCGCTGGCGCAGGTGGACTCCCTCACCCCGCACTTCAGGTGGGCGCCGTTCTACCGCACGATCGGCGCGCCTGGTGTGCGGCGGTTCGACGTGGGCCAACCGGAGTTCTTCGCGATGGTCGACTCGATGATCACGAGCGTCCCGATCGCCAACTGGAAGACCTATCTCCGCTGGCGGGTGGTGCACGGCGCGGCGTCGTCGCTCGCCACGCCGTTCGTGCGCGAGGATTTCGCCTTCAACCAGCTCTTCAGCGGCGCGACGGAGATGCTGCCGCGGTGGAAGCGCTGTGTCTCCGCCACCGACAACGCCCTGGGCGAGCAGCTCGGCCAGGAGTACGTCGCACGTACCTTCACCCCGGCGGCCAAGGCGCGCGCCGTGGCGATCGTGGACAACCTCGTCCGCGAGCAGCGGTCGCGGATCGAGCAGCTTGAGTGGATGGGGCCCGCCACCAAGCAGGAGGCGCTCGTCAAGCTCGACGCCTTCACACGCAAGATCGGCTACCCGGACACGTGGCGCGACTACTCGACGCTGCGCGTCGCCAGCGGCGACTATCTCGCCAACGTGCGCGCGGCGCGGCAATGGGCATCGGCACGGGACTGGGCCAAGATCGGCCGGCCGACGAATCGCACCGAGTGGGGCATGACGCCGCCCACCGTGAACGCGTACGAGAACCCGCTGCTGAACGAGATCGTCTTTCCCGCCGGGATCCTCCAGCCCCCGTTCTACGACCCCAAGGCCGACGACGCCGTGAACTATGGCGCGATGGGCGCGGTGATCGGGCACGAGATGGGACACGCCTTCGACGACCAGGGGCGGCAGTACGACAAGGCCGGCAATCTGCGCGACTGGTGGACGGCGGACGACGCACGACGCTACGACGCCGAAGCGCAGAAGATCGTCCGGCAGTTCGACGCGTACACCGTGCTCGACTCCGCCACGCACGTGCAGGGCAAGCTGACGCTCGGCGAGAACATCGGCGACTTCGGCGGACTGACCGTGGCGTACGCCGCGATGAAGCGCGCGCTCGCGGCCAAGCCGCAACCGACCATCGACGGCTTCACCCCTGAGCAGCGCTTCTTCCTGGGCTGGGCACAGGTGTGGCGCGAGCTCGACCGGCCGGAGTACTCCCGGTTCCTGGTGAGCGCGGACCCGCACTCGCCGGCCAAGTGGCGCGTCAACGGCCCGCTCAGCAACATGCCGGAGTTCCGCGCGGCGTGGGGCTGCAAGGAGGGCGACCCGATGGTGCGTGCCGCCGAGCTGCGACCGCGCATCTGGTAGGGAACTACGATGGTGAATGCTAGGTGGTGGGTGACGGCTCCGCCTGCGGCCACCACCCACCACCCACCACCCACCACTCACCACCCATCAGTACCCGCTGCGCGCCTCGGTGGTCGCGGCCGCCGCCGGCCCGGGCGCTGCTGCTCGCCAGTTGACGTCGAGCGCGTTCCAGTTGAGCATCGCGTTGAGCACCATCGCGTAGCTCCCCTGCGTCTCGTACCGCCACATCGGCCGAATGCCGAACAGCACCACGTGGCCGCGCCCCACTGGAGCGTCCACCACCGCGGCGCGCCCCGCCATCTCGCCTCCGTTGTCGAGCAGCCCCGAGATGAGCAGCGAGTCGACCCGGGGCGTGAAGCGGAGCACCACCCGGGCGCGCTGCGCCGCGGTCTGCCGCGCGATCGCCGTGTCTGGCGCGTTCTGGGTGACGCCACGGCTCGCCGCGTCCAACTCGTCCTGGCCGCTCGTCCCCGCGCCGGTCGCGACGGCGAACAGCGGAGCGGTGTTGAAGTAGACCGGGACGGTGAGCTCGGTGTAGCCGTACAGGATGGGACTGGTGCGCTCCACGGCCTGCGCGCGGAACACGGCGCCGCGCGCGAGAAGACGCGTCGTCGGCACCACGCTGACCGTGGGGTTGAAGGCGAAGTCCACGGGGATGCGCGTGCTGTTGCCCTCGGTGACGAGGAGCCCGCCGCGCTCGACGAAGCGCCGGAGCGCAGCCAGGCCGTCGAAGCCGAGACCGGGGCGGATGTCGTCGGTGGAGTCGATGACGCCGATGTTCGGGGTGAGCGGCGTCCGCTTCCAGGGGATCGCCGGCCCGGTCATGGGGCGGCCGTTCACCACCGCGGTGGCCGGACCGCTGACGTGCGGGAAGAGCACGACGTCGAACCGGTCGAGCAGGCCCGGCTCCTTCAGCCGCTGCGTGGACATGTAAGTGAAGGGCACGCCCATCTCCTCGAGCGCGTGGCGCACCCAACCCTCGTTCTGCGTCTCGATCCAGGTGTGGACGAAGGCGATACGCGGCACAGTGAGCACGTGACTGCGCACGGCGGGCATGCCGCCGAGTGCGACGGCCTTCAATCCGAGCCCGCGTATGGCGTCCCCCGCGGCATCGCTGTTGGCGAGCAGGTAGGTGCCGGCGGGGAAGGCCGTGCCCCCCGCGACGAACGCGGTGTCGGCAACGGTCACGCGCGTGCCGCGCAGCTTCCAGGGCAGGGTGGCGGAGCGCCAGTCGCCGAGCGGCGCCACGGCGATGGTGGTGCCGGCGCCGGAAACCGTGCCCGCGACCGTCACGTCGGCGGTGAGCTGGCGCATGGGGCGCGTGAGCACCGCGGAATCAGCGATCGTGTACGCCGTGACGTTGCGCAACTGGTCGAGCGACCACCCGGTGTCGTCGTAGGGCGAAGGGTCGTCGGGGCGGAAGCGCTGCAGGGCGAGCACGGTGCGCACGAGCGCGGTGTAGGGCTGGTCCATGCGCACGATCCAGTCGCCGGCGTGTACGGTGATGGCACGGGTGGCGGTGTCGCGGGCCGCCGCGGCGCTATCGGGCCGCGCGGCCGGGGCGGCCGAGGCGGCAACGGCGCCACCACCGGCTCCACCCGCAGCCGGTCCTGCTCCTCCGCCGACGAGCCCGCGCTCGATCACGGCGGGCATCGACCTCGCCGCGAAGTCGCCCGACGCGACGTGCACCTCGCTCCCGATCTTCCGAAAGTAGTTCACCAGATCCCCCGCCTCGGCGGCGTGCCGCTGGTCGTGCGGGATCACGAAGGCATAGGGCGCCGAGCGGCGGCCGCGGGCCACCATGCGGACCGCCTTGAGCGAGAAGTTCTCCATGAAGGTCTCATGGTTCTTCGCCACGTAGTTGAGCGCCACCAGCACCCCCGACTGCTGGTAGTTGATGTTGCTGCGGATGCACCACTTCACGCCGTTCACCGGCGGGTTGGGGCGGTCCCACTCCCGGGTGGTCTGCGCCGCCGGCAGCTTCACCATCTGGCAGTCCGCGCCGTTGGAGGAGAAAGTCTCGTAGAACTTGCCGAGCGAGTTCCGGAACTGCGCGATGCCGAGCATGTAGTTGGGCGCCCAGCCGTCGTAGAAGCCATGCGTCCACACGCCGGGGAGGCCGCGCTTGGTGAGCTCCGTGATCTCCTGATACGCGAGGGTATGCCACTCATCGACGACGATGGGGTCGAACTGATCATTGTACGGTCCGGTGCCGGTGCTGGTGTAGAGGAAGGGCACCGACTCGTGCAGGTCGTGCAGGATGGTGGGGTGCCAGTACAGGAAGCCGGTGTTCATGTGCTGCGTCAGCTTGATGCTCATCATCAGGCCGTCGCGGTTGTTGTCGTGGGCGATGTACTTGCCCCAGTACACGGTGGGAATCCCGCCGCGGCCGAGCTTGAGACGCTTCTCCTCCTCGATCAGGTCGACGATCCGGTTGCGGCCGTCCACCTCGGTGGCAGGGGTGATGAGGGTGATGACGTTGCGCCGGATCTCCTGCACGTACGGCGTCTCCTCCACGGCGAGCCGGTAGAGGAGCTCCATCAGCATCTCGGGGCTCCCGGTCTCGGGGGCGTGAATAGTACCAGACAGCCAATAAATCGGCTTGGCCTCGCGGATCAGCCGCGCACGCTCGTCGTCGGGCACGCCGCGCGGGTCGGCGAGCCGGCCCGCCATGGCGCGAAACTCGTCGAGCCGCGCGATGGTGGCCGAGTCGCCGACGGCGGCGACGATCATCTCGCGCCCCTCCTCGCTCAGCCCCAGCGAGAAAACGCGCACCCGCGGCGTGGTCGCGGCGACGGCGCGGAAGTATCGATTGAGATCCTCGGTACGCGACAGCCGGCCGATGGTCCCGGGCACGTAGCCCAGGGTCTTGAGCGGCGATGGCACGGTGGCCGACGCGGGCAGGTG
>JBBQYZ010000034.1:0-11447 GCA_038208205.1 Gemmatimonadales bacterium
CGCGGTGCGCAACGCCGTGCTCATCCTCCACGGCACGACGGGCTCGGGAAGCCAGTTCCTCAGTCCTACGTTCGCGAGTCAGCTCTACGGCGCGGGTCAGCCGCTCGACACCACCGTCTACTACGTCGTGCTCCCCGACGGGATCGGCCACGGGCTCTCGAGCCGTCCCAGCGAGGGGCTGCACGCACGGTTTCCGCACTACACGTACGACGACATGGTCAGCGCGCAGCATCGCCTGCTCGTCGACGGGCTCGGCGTCAGCCACCTGCGACTCGTGATGGGCACGAGCATGGGCGGCATGCACACGTGGATGTGGGGCGAGCGGTACCCCGACTTCATGGATGCGCTCGTGCCGCTCGCCAGCGCGCCATCTCGGATCGCCGGCCGCAATCGCATGATCCGCCGCATGGCGATGGACGACATCCGGGCCGACCCGGAGTGGATGGGGGGCGAGTACACCGCCCCTCCGCGCGGACTGCGCGCCGCGCTGCAACTGCTGTGGATCATGACGAGCGCGCCATTGGTGCAGCAGCGCGACGCGCCAACGCGCGACGCCGCCGACCGTGCGATCACCGCGTTCCTCGACGCGCGGTTCCGCACGATGGACGCGAACGACATGCTCTACGCCTTCGACGCGTCGCGCGACTACGACCCGGAACCGATGCTGGCGCGCATCTCGGCGCCATTGCTCGCCATCAACTCCGCCGACGATGCGGTGAACCCGCCCGAGCTCGGGATCCTCGAGCGGCTCATTCCCCGCGTGGCGCGCGGCAGCTTCGTGCTGCTTCCCATCACACCGCAGACCCGGGGACACGGCACCCACACGATCGCGGCGGTCTGGCGCGAGCCGTTCGTCGCATTCCTCGGCACGCTCCCTCCGCTCCCGATGCTGCACTGAGCCACGCGAGGCGGGCAACAACCTCGACGATATGGGCACCGGACTTGCTGCCTCTGTTCGCATGCGCAACTACCTCGTGATATCGCGCGGCGCCCTCATCTCCGCGCTCGCTGTCGCCTCGCTCTCGGCGTGCATCGAGGTCAGCGACGCCACGCCTGACAAGCCGAAGATCGACACCACGTCGAGTGGATCCGTCCGGCCGCCATCCGATCCGAGCGCCAAGCCCTCGGCGATGTCGGATGCCATCGGCCCGGACAGCGCCACGCCGATTCGCGGTGCGGGTCCGACCCCGCTGCAGGCGTTGCGCGAGGACACGATGTCCACCCTGAGCGTCATCGACTCCACTCCGAGCGCCGCGCCGACGGGCACCGACCTCGCCGTCCTGCGCCGCGAGCTGTCGGTACCCGTGCGTGGCATCGCGGCCTCGGCGCTGTACGACACCTACAACGAGATGCGCGGTGGCACGCGCCGGCACGAGGCGCTCGACATTCTGGCGCCCCGCGGCACGCCGGTGCTCGCCGCATCGGGCGGACGCGTGCTCAAGCTGTTCAACAGCAAGGCCGGCGGGCTGATGGTGTACGCCGCCGACTCGACCGAGCGATTCATCCTGATGTACGGGCATCTCGACGCCTATCAGCCCGGGCTCGCCGAGGGGCAGCGTCTCACCCGTGGCCAGCAGATCGGCATCGTCGGCACCACGGGCAACGCGGCGGCCAACGTGCCTCACCTGCATTTCGCCGTCGCCCGATCGAACGACGTGCAGCAGTGGTGGAAGGGAACGCCGGTGAACCCCTATCCCCTGCTGAAGTGAGACCTGGGAGGTCGGCGGTGCGCGCTGACCACGGCACTCACCTCCGACCTCCTACCACGAAATGCCTCGCCGCCCGTACCCGCTTCAGCAGCAGCGCGACGGTGATCGCGGTCGCGAAGGTCCAGACCAGCGTGAAGATCATTCGCGTCCGGTCGGGCGACGTCGAGATGCCAGCGCCGTAGTACAGCCCGAGCGCCACCGCATCGAGCAGCACGACGGCGCCGATCAGCTCCAGCGTCCGGCGCCGCAGCACCGCGCGCCGAGGGGTGCCGGGATCCTCAGTCATCGCCCATCGCGGGAACCGCTCCCTCCGGCACGCGATGCTCGGCTGTCATCGGCGGCTTGAATCCGAAGCGCCGGGCGAGTCCATGACGCAGCTCGTCCATCACCTCGTAGAACGTCGGGATGACGAGCAGGGTGAGCAGCGTGCTCGTGATCACGCCCCCGATGATCGCCGTACCGAGGGAGGCACGGAACTGGGCACCCTCCCCGCGGCCGAACGCGACGGGGAGCATGCCAGCGATCAGCGCGAACGTCGTCATGAGGATCGGCCGCAGGCGGATCGCGCCCGCCTCGATCAGCGCCTCGCGCAGCGGCATCCCATCCTTCTCGCGCGCCCATTTGGCGAAGTCGATCAGCAGGATGGCGTTCTTGGCCACGATGCCCATGAGGAGGATCACGCCGATGAGCGACATCAGGTTGACCGTCTGCTTGGAGATCGCGAGCGCCAGCAGCACGCCGACCAGCGAGAGCGGCAGCGACATCAGGATCGCCAGCGGATCGAGGAACGAGCCGAACTGCACGACCAGGATCAGATACATCAGCAGGACGGCGATTCCCAGCGCGAAGAAGATCTGGCCGAACACCTCTTCCTGCGCCTGGGCGTCGCCACCGAGCGTGAGCGTGACACCCGGCGGAAAGGTCATCTTCGCCAGCTTCGCGTTCACCTCGCTCGTGACGTCGCCCGTCGCCCGGCCCGACGTGTTGGCCTGCACCGACACGACCTGGTCGCGGTCGAGATGATCGATGATCGCCGGGCCGATGCCCGGCCGGATCGTCGCGACCTGGCCAAGGGGCATCGTCGTCGGAACGCCGTTCGGACCTGTCACCACCAGCGGGAGCTGACGCAGGTCGTCCGCGTTTCGCCGCGACTCGGGGGCGAGGCGCACCTGCACGTTGCGCATCTCGCCGGACGGGTCCTGCCAGTCGCCCACGTCGATCCCCGCGAACGCCGGCCGCAGCGACTGCGCGACCTGCCCCACGGTGACACCGAGCACGCCAGCCACGCCGCGGTCGAGATCCACCTCGAGCTCCGGCTTCTGCCCCTTCGTGGAGAGGCCGATATCCACCGCGCCCCTGGTGTTGCGCACGACGTCCATCACCTGATCGGCCGCCTGGTTCAACGCGACGAGATCGTTTCCCTTGAGTTGGAACTGCAGCTGCTTCTGGCCGCCGCCGAAGTCGCTCGTGAACACCGCCAGCGTCACGCCGGCGACGCGATTCATCTCGGCCCGCAGCCCCGTCGCGAACTCCTCCGCGCTCTCTGACCGCTTGTTCTTGGGCACCATGCGGACATAGATGTTCCCGACGTCAACCGTGCCGGAGGCGCCGCCGCCCAGCGTGGTGTAGGTGTACAGCACTTCGGGATGCGCGCGCGTGATGCGCGCCGCTTCCTGGGCCTTCAGACGCGTATACGCCATGTTCGACCCCGGTGGCGTCTCCAGCGCGATGATCAGCTCCGCGCGATCGTCCTCGGGAAAGAAGCCGACGCCCACCGTGCGTACCGGCGGGGCGAGGGACACCAGGGCCACCGCGACGGCCGTCCCGACCACGATGCTGCCCACGTTCGACGACCAGCCAAGCCGCTGGCCGGTGCGAAGGGTGCGCAGCGCTGTCCACGCGGCGCGGACCAGCACGAAGGCGAGGCCACCGAGCACGATGAAGGCGAGCAGGCTGCCCGCGCCGACGCTGGCCGCCAGCCCGGTGACGCCCCGGAACGCAGCGGCGAGCGCGAGCCCGAGCAGCACGAGGGCCCCGAGCGCGTGGAGCAGCAGATTCGGCCGGCGCGAGAGGAGCCAGACGGCTACCGCGATGCCGATGAATGCGGCGAGCAGGCCGGTGACACCCTTGGCGAACAGCGTGAACGCGGCGAAGAACGTCCCGATCGCCAGCACCACCATCGCCACGCGATGGTCGAGCGACCAGGCGATGACCTGACGGTAGCGCTCCGCCTGAAGATTGAACCAGTGGTTGAAGGTGTCGAGCTTTCGCGTGATCCAGGGCTTCTCGTCGTCCGCCACGTGCGGATCGGCCCAGTAGGCCGACAGCATCGGGTCGAGCGAGAACGACACGAACAGCGAGACGAGCACCGAGCAGGCGATCGTCAGTGCGAACGGCTTGAACCACTGGCCGCCCACCCCCGGCATGAAGCCGATCGGTACGAACACCGCGAGAATCGAGAAGGTCGTCGCCGCGACGGCGAGCCCGATCTCGTCGGTCCCCTCGCGCGCCGCCGTGTAGTGGTCTTTTCCCATCTCCAGGTGGCGCACGATGTTCTCGCGCACCACGATCGCGTCGTCGATCAGGATGCCGATCGCCAGCGAGAGGCCGAGGAGCGACATCGTCTCGAGCTTGAACCCCATCACCCAGACGGCGATGAAGCTCGCGAGCACCGATACCGGAAGCGCGAGCCCGGTGATGACGGTGGAGCGCCAGGAGTTGAGGAAGAGGAAGACGACGAGCACCGTCAGCAGCGCGCCCCCGATCAACGCCTCCTCCACGTTCTTCACCGCGTGGCTGACGCGCACGCCGGAGTCCTTGACCAGCTCGAGCTTGGTCCCCTTCCCGAGCGTCGGCTGGAGCTGCTCGACCCGCGCCCGCACCTTGTCCGACACATCGGTCGTGCTGTAGCCCTTGGCTTTCTTGACGTCGATGCCGACCGCTTCCCGATCGTTGAACAGCGCGAGCGTGCGCGGCTCCTCCGTGCCGTCGCGCACGCTGGCGATCTCGCCGAGCCGGATCAGCTGGCCGTTGCGCTCAGCCACCACCAGCTGCGCGAACTCCTGCGGGTTCTCCAGCCGGCCCTTGAGGCGGATCGACCGCTCGTCCATGTCACCGACCACGCGCCCCACGGGCGCGGCGAGATTCTGGAGCTGGAGCGCTTGCACTACCTGGCTGACGCTCACGCCGGTCGCCTGCATCCGCGCCGGGCTGAGCTCCACGGTGAGCTCCCGCTCCACCTTGCCCGACACCGCTACCTCGGCCACGCCGGGGAGCGACCGTAGCTCGCGGGTGATCGTCGGATCGGCGAGCCGGGTGAGCTCGGCCTGCGAGAGGACGCTCGACGACAACGCCATCGACACGATCGGCCGATCGGTGTCGTTGAACTTCTGGACGATCGGTTCCTTCATCTCGAGCGGCAGGTCAGCGCGCTTGGCCGAGATGGCGTCGCGCAGGTCCTGCGTCGCCTCCATCAGGTCCTTGCCGAACTGGAACTCCACCAGGATGAAGCCATAGCCGTCGTACGCCTTGCCCATGACGTGCTTCACGCCGCTGATCGAGGAGATCTGCTCCTCGATCGGGTCGAGAATCTCCTTCTCCACCCCTTCCGGCGAGGCACCGGGATACGGGATCCCAACCGTCACCACCGGCGGCGCGACGTCGGGGAACTCGTCAGTCTTGAGCTTGAGGAGCGCGAACAGTCCGAACACCACGAGCGTCACCATCGACACGACGGTGATGAGCGGCTTCCTGATCGCGAAATCCGAGATGAACATGGGGGGGAGGGCTGAGGGGCAGTTGGTCGCGAGGCCGGCGGTCAGTAGCTCAGTTGGTCGAGATTACGCGTTCCCGACCTGCCGACCCACTGACCTCCCGACCTACCTTCTCACATCACTTGGTGCCGACACCTTGACCGGCGTGCCGGGCGAGATGCCGCGTGCCGCGCCGAGCAGGAGGGTGTCGCCGGGCGCCACACCCGTCGTGATCTCCACGGTCTCGTCGGCCGCGTCACGGACGCCGAGGCCGACTTCCACCTTCTCCACCTTGCCGCCGCGAACGCGCATGACGCTCGGACGCAGCCCGCGCTCATCCACCGCGCCGGCGACCACCACGGGTGCCATGCGCGACTCGCTCGAGACGCGGCCCTCGGCGAACAGTCCACCGACCAGCGTGTTCCCCGCGTTGGGAATGCTCGCGACGATCTTCACCTGCCGGGTGGACGGGTCGGCTGTGGGATTTACTCGTGTGACGCGCCCGGCGAAGGAGCGATTGGGGTAGCCGTTCACGCTGAACTGCACGGGCATCCCGACGCGCACCTGGGCAAGCGCCTCCGCCGGCACGCTCGCCTCGAGCTGCATGCTGCCCGGGTCGACCACGGTGAACAGTGCGGTTCCCGGTGACACCACGTCGCCCGCGTTGGCCTGGCGCTGTGCGACGACGCCGGCAAAGGGGGCCTGCACGCTGGCCTTGTCGAGCTGCTTGTTCACGTTGGCCAGCTGCGCGCGTGCCGTCGCGAGCTGTCCGCTCGCTGCGAGCTGCGCGTTGCGCGCCTGCTCGAGATCGCGTGGCGCGATGGCTCCCGCGCGCTCCAGCGTCTCGTTGCGCTGCACGTCGCGGTGGGCGATCTCGTAGGCGCCACTCGCCGTGGTGACCGCGGCGCGCGCCGACAGCAACTGGTCACGCAGGACGGAGGCGTCGAGCTGGGCGAGCGCCTGGCCGGCACGCACCCGCTGTCCCGCCTCGGCGAACGTCTGCACCACCGCTGCACTCATCTCGGCACGGATCGTCGCCGACCGCTCAGGGGCGAGCGAGCCGGAGAGCGCCGGGCCGGTGCGGATCTGCTGCGAGCGCACGACCGTGACGTTCTCCGGCCCGACGAGCATCGTCTCGACCTTCGCCGGCTCGGCGCTGGCATCTCCCTTCTTGCACGCCCCGGCAGCGATCGCGACCGCCGCGAGGGCGAGGTGGGCGGCGGCGCGCATGGCGCGTGTAGTCATCGTGTGGTGGGTCATCATGGCGTCGGGCCCCCGAATTGTCCCGCAGCGGCGCCGCCGGTGGCGGCGGATTGGGCGCGCTGCTGTTGTTGCTGCTGTTGCTGTTGCTGCAACTGCTGCTGCTGCTGGCCGGTCGTCGCGCGCGCCGCGGCGGCGCCGAGTGCCGCCTGGTTGATGGGCAGGTCGCGGATCAGCGCCAGGCGGGCCCGCGCGACGGCGAGATCGCGCGCGCTCTGCGCCTGGTTCGCCACTGCCTGTTCGAGCAGAAGTCGCGACTGCGTGAGGTCGGTCTGCGTGGAGATTCCCTCGCGATAGCGGATCTGATCGATCCCGTACGCGCGCCTGGCCTGTCCCGCCGTGCCTCGGCTCGCCGCGAACGCGGCCTCCGCCTGTTGGAGCTGGTTGAGCGCGACGCGCGTGTCGAGCGCCGCGAGCTCACGGCTCTGCTGCAGCCGCGCGCGTGCGTCGTCCACGTTGGCCTGGGCGACCTCGATCTGGCCCGCCACGCGGCCGCCGCTGAACAGCGACAGTCCGAGCGAGCCGCCGATCGTCCAGTTCTCGCTGAACTGGTTGAGGTTGGGTGCAAGCGTGTTCGGGAAGAACAGGCGTTGGTAGTTGCTCGTGATCGCGAGCGAGGGCAGCCGGTCGGCGCGCGCCACCCGGAGCAATCCCTCCTGCGCGCGCAGCGCCTCCTCGGATTCGCGCACCGGCGCCCGCGCCGACGTCGTGGTGTCGGGGAGAGGCAGCGGTGCGAGCGTGTCGGCGGGCACCGGCTGCCCGGTCGCGTTGGCGGCGATCACGCGTGACACAGTGGCCGGCTCGTCGATCGGGGTGGTGAGCGCGAGCGGCTCGTCGAGCGACAGGTTGAGCAACTGCTTGAGGCGCAGGTATGCGACGTCGCGGTCGCCCCGCCGCTGGATCACCACGGGACGCTGGTTGTCTCGCGTCACCGTGGCGCGCAGCAGGTTGAACTCGCTGGTATTGCCGACGCGGCGCGACACGGTCGTCTGGCGCAGCAGCTCTTCGGTCTGCGCGAGCGTGGTGTCGGCGATCTCCACGAGGCGGTCGGCGAGCACCGCATCGAAGTACGCCTGGGTCACGTCGAGGGCGAGTTGCGCACGCTGCGACGTGACCTCCACTTCCGCCGAGCGGAGCCCGGCGCTGGCGGCCGCGTTCTGGCCGGCGTTGCGCCCGCCGCTGAAGACGCTCTGCGAGAAGGCGAGGCCCAAGGTGTACTGGTTCTTCGCGCCGAAGCTCGACTTGCTGAAGTCGATGCCGGCCGCGATGGGACAGCTCTGCGCCTGCGCGAGCGCCGCGTTCCGCTCCGCCTGGGTGGCGCCCGGCGGGATGGTCGGGGCGCACACCGACTGCTGGCGCGCCGCGCCCGACGTATCGGTGACGGTCGCGCCGCGGGCGAGGGCGGAGAACTGCGAGCGCAGCGTTCGCGCGTAGGCCAGGCTGCCGTTGAGCTGCGGCAGGTAGAGACTGCGCGCCTGACGCTGCTGGCCTCCGGCGCGGGTGACGCCGGCGCGGGCGATCTGCAGCGCTTCGCTCTCGCGCGTGGCGAGACGGATCGCCTCGTCGAGCGAGAGGGGACGAGCGGCGGCCACTGACGCGGCGCTCGACGGCGCCGGCGTGGGGCTTTGCGCACGCGTCGTGGCGGGCGCGGCAACCACGAGCAGAAACGCGGCCGAGCGTACGAGCGCGCGCCGGGCGCCGGCCCGAGGGTGATCGGGGGTCATCGCGGTGTCGAGGTGAGGGATGGATGATCGGCGGTGCGAGCAGAGTCACGCGCGAGGGGCGTCGCGCCGATCACGCGGAGGAAGCAGCGAACGTAGCGCTCCGCCGCTTCCCCGAGCGGTGGGTAGACCTCGGGCACGAAATGACGCGCCATCGCATCGCTCATGACCGTGCCGGTCAGCATCACCGCGGCGGTGGCGACGTCGGCATCGACGTCGGCGAGCCCGCGCTGCTGCAGCCTACGGAGGTACGCAGTGAGAGTGTCATGGACGTGATGCCGGCCGCGGCACGCGAACTCCGCCGCCTCGGGACGCTCGTCCATCTCTCCCATCGTGTGCACGAGGAGCGGTCGCATCTCGCGCACGCGCTCGAGGTGCAGCGCCACGTAGTGTGTCAGCTCCGCGAGCGGATCGGTCGGCTCGTCAGGAAGATCGGGCACCGAGGTGCCGACCTGCCGTTGCTCGAGCACCGCCTCGAGCAGCGCGCCCTTCGACCCGAAGGTGCGGAAGAGGGTGACCTCGTTGACCCCGGCCTCGATCGCGATCAGGCGCGTCGTGGCGCCGCGAAAGCCGTGCTTGGCGTAGACGCGGGCAGCGGCTTCGAGAATGCGTTCGCGGGAGATCATCGACGCATTGTAGCCCAAACGGATGTGTATGCAAGTACCTACGTGCATCGCGCTCGAACCACGAAGCCCACCGCCACTCCAGGATCCGCCGAGCCCCGCTGGTCGGCGCGGGGTCGTCGTCCCGCGGACTCCGGTCGGACTGGCTCACCGCCGACCCGCCGATCCTAGCGCATGGGCGGTGCGGCGCCGCCCGCACCGGCGGCGTCGTCTGCGGTCGGCGTGCCCGTCACATCTCGATCCTCACGCCGGCGCTGCGGCCCCGACATTCCGCGGTGGCGCGGCGGCTCGGCATCGAGCAGCATCAGGGCGTATTCCGCGACCGTCGCCCGCTGCCAACCCTCGGGCCAGTGCTTGAGCTCCACCACGAGATCGCCGGCCGTGAACCGCAGCACCTTCTCCTGGTCGCCGTCGCGGTCGAGGCATTCGTGCACTCGTACCGTCCATTCGCGCCCTCCCGGACTCATGAACGTACGACGTGATCCGGCCGCCTTCTCGGCCTCCCGCTCGACCTCCGATGCAGTGGCGGCCTGGCGTTCGCCCGTCGACGTGCGAGCCCTCGGCCGGATGACGAGCGAGGCGCGCCGGCACAGCTCCTCGAGCTGTCGCAGCGGAAGAGCGATCCAAGCGGACGGATAGGGTGCTTCGAGGCGCCGTTTCTCTGCGCCGGACTCGAACGCCAGCCACCCATCCTGCAGGGTAGCCATGTAGTCCTCCCCTCGAGTCACCGGATGCATGTGCGCCGGCGTCACGTCCCACACTCGCCACTCGACTCCTCGGCTGTCGGTGAACTCTCGGACTGACATGCTGGCCTCTCGGAGCGTGGGGGGTGGCCTTCCAACCTATTCAAGCCTCGTACCGGACCGGGCGAGTCCATCCTGGCGGGGGAATGCTGTGAGCTCGGCGCAAGGACGGCCCAGAGGTCGTCATGGCCGCCGTGGCCGACGACGGCACGTGTACGTGCCCACCGCGAGTCCGCCGACGCGATCGCGCGGCGTGACGTCGGGCCGGGCCGCGCGGGGGGCCCCCATACCGTCGTGGCCACCCTCCCGCACGTGCCTGGCATCCGCTCCACCTGGTCAGTTCGATGGTGTCACCTTCTCGGTCGGCGGCCGCCTCGTCGTCGCCAGCAAGGCGCCCGCGGCGATCCACGAGCATCGCCGCGGTCGCCTCGTGAAGGTCATCGCGCATCTGCACGATCCGGCCGACATGGAGTACGACGCCGCGCACGACCGTATCGACACCCGCTGACGGTGGCGAACCGACTGGAGTGGTTCAGGCCACCGGCGCCGTGGGAGAGTAGGTCGCCTAGGCCGGTAGGCCGGAGGCTCAAACTGTCCTACCGCCTCACGGCCTGCTCGCGGGCGACCCTGCGCCGGGTCGCGCCTTGGGGTTGCGCGCGCGCGAGCCGACGGTGTCGCCGGCCGCACCCGGCTGGCCGGTTGGGGCGGACACCCCAGTTGTGCTGTCGCCCGCCCGCGGGGTCGCCGACATGTCGATCACGGTCCCTGGCGCAGCGGCGCCGCTGTCGCCGTCGGTGGCATGCTTGCTCTTGTCAGCGCAGGCGATCGTCGCGCCGACGGCGAGGAATCCCACGAGCGCCAGGCGTCGCGAGCGGATGGAGGCGTGTGTCATGCGCTCCCGGGCGGCAAGAAGTGTACGAAGCGCCTGCCGACCGGGGACGCTGTCTCACCCCAGTGGCGACTGTTCCCACCTCGCCAGCAGGTCGGCCGGGTCGTCGTAGATCGCCGTTGCGCCCTCGAGCGCGACGTCG
The DNA here is from genome assembly GCA_038208205.1 of Gemmatimonadales bacterium. Classification (GTDB taxonomy): domain Bacteria; phylum Gemmatimonadota; class Gemmatimonadetes; order Gemmatimonadales; family Gemmatimonadaceae; genus AG11. The sequence continues at coordinate 10,840 of JBBQYZ010000034.1, forward strand.
TCCCATCCGCCGCCGCATCGGAACGCGATCACCGGCACGCGCGCGCGGGTGGCAGCTTCCACGTCATACGGCGTATCGCCCAGCATCACGCTGTGTGCGGCGGGGCGCCCAACCTTGCGCAGCGCGGCCTGGATGATGTCGGGGTCGGGCTTCGAGTGTGACGCGTCGTCCGACGACGACGCGGCTTGGATGAGATCGGCCACGCCCGCCTGCTCCAGCGTGGCCTGCACGTCCGTCGCGCTCGCCGAGGTGGCGACGACGAGCTCGAGCCCTTCGGCGCGCATGCGCTCCAGGAGCGCACGGGCGCCGCGCGTCGGTGCCAGGTGCGGCAGCTCCTGCTCACGGAAGATCCTGCTCCGCGTCGCCGACATGCGCTCGGCCTCACCGCTCTCGGGGTCGAGCCCTACGAGCTCGGGGAGGATCTTGTCTCCGCCCTTGCCGATGAGCGGACGAACCTGCTCGAAGGGCACGATGTATCCGTGCTCCTCGAGGGCCGCGACCCACGCCCGCGCGTGCGCGTCGTTGCTGTCGATCAGGGTGCCGTCGATGTCGAGCAGCACGGTGTGAAGGGCGCCGCCCGGCGGATGTGGTGTGGTCATGACGATCTT
>JBBQYZ010000035.1:0-11357 GCA_038208205.1 Gemmatimonadales bacterium
ACGCGGTCTTCTCCGTGGATGGCAGCGGCCGCGTGCTCTCGGCCAACGCGGCGGGGGAAGCCATGGCGCAGGGCGATCGCGCGAGCGTCGTCGGCGCTCGGCTCCTCGACGTGCTCGATGTCGCCAGTCCCCAGCCACTCGCCGAGCGGTCGCTGCTCGAGCGGGCCGCGCGCGAGGGCGTCATCGAGCTCCGATTCCGCACGGCGTCCCAGGAGATCGGTGTTGGCGAGCTGCGCGCGGTCCCGATCCCCGTCGTCCAACTCGCCGGCACGGCGACGAGTGCCACCGAGGTGTGGGCCGTCATCCTCCACGACGTGACGGAGCATCACGCGGCGAACGCGCAGCTCCGTGACCTTGCGATGGAGCTGGAGACGCAGACCGAAGAGCTCCAGACCAGTGCCGAGGAGCTCGCCGAGCGCACGACCGAGGCCGAGCGCGCGCGCGACACGGCGGAAGCCGCGAACCGCGCGCGCGCCGATTTCATCGCCACGATGTCTCACGAGATCCGGACGCCGATCAACGCGATCATCGGATACACGCAGCTGCTGGAGCTCGGCGTCCCGGAGCCCGCCAGCGCCGGACAGCGCGTGCAGCTCGGGCGCGTCACCGGGGCGGCGAGGCACCTGCTCGGTCTCGTGGACGACGTGCTCGACATGGCGAAGGTGGATGCCGGCGAGCTGCGCGTACGCCACGAATTCGCACTCGTGTCCCGGGTGGTGGCCGACGCGCTCAACGTGGTACGGCCCCTCGCGCTCGAGCGCAATCTCGACATTGGCGAACGCACCGAGGTCGATAGCCTGGCATACATCGGAGACGAGACACGGGCACGCCAGATCCTCGTCAATCTCCTCTCGAACGCCATCAAGTTCACCGGATCGTCCGGTCGCATCACGCTGGAGTGCGGAAGCTCCGACGCCGCCGATCCGGGCGCGCGGTTGCTGGGCGGCGGTCCCTGGACGCACGTGCGCGTGACCGACACCGGCATCGGCATCGCGCCGGAGCACCACGCGCGCGTGTTCGAGCCGTTCGTCCAGGCCGAGACCGGGCTCACACGGAGCAAGGGGGGGAGTGGGCTCGGCTTGACGATCAGCCGACGACTGGCGCGCCTGATGGGCGGCGACGTGACGGTGAAGAGCGCGCAGGGTCAGGGGGCGGCTTTCACCCTCTGGCTTCCGGGGGCCACCGTGACGGCTGACGGGGTGGTGGACGCCACGGTGAAGCAGGTGGTCCGCGCCGAGCGGGCGCTCGGGGGCGGAAACGGCCTCGGCGTTCATGGTCTGGCGGACATCGGCGCGCACATTCGGGGCCGCCTCGAGGATGTGCTGGCGTCGGTGGCCGCCCGACTCGGCGCAGACCCGATGTTCGCGCACGCCGCCACCCTGCGCCGCTCGGAGCTCGAGGACCATCATCTCGCCTTCCTCGCGGACATCGCCACATCGCTCGTCGTGATCGACGAGACTGGTGGCGTCTCGTCGGAGCTCTACCGCAACGGGAGCGAGATTCAGCGGGTCGTGTCGGGACTGCACGGACGGTTGCGGCATGGCCAGGGATGGTCCGAGGCACAGCTCGAGCGCGAAGCCGTCATCATGGCCGAGGAGATCGAGGCGCTGGTTCGACGACACACCCCCGCTGGCGGTCGTGACGTACAGACGTCGATCGAGGTACTGCGCTATCTGATCGACCAGGGCCGCGTCGTGAGCACGCAGGCGTATCGGCAGGCGGCTCGGGACGCGTAGGAAGAAAGGCGACTCTCCGTCACGCTACCGGAACATCCCAGGCCCCATCTCGAGCGCCTCGGTGCGCGCGTATCGGCGCGCTACGGCGTCGCCACCGCCGTCATCCGGATCAACCCTTCCTGCGCGACCGACGCCACCAGCTCTCCCGAGCGCGTGTGGATCGTGCCGCGCACGAATCCGCGGGCGCCACTCGTGACCGGGCTGTCGGTGGAGTAGAGCAGCCACTCGTCGGCGCGGAAGGGGCGGTGCATCCAGAGCGAGTGATCGAGCGACGCGAGCTGGAGGCCCGGTGCGCGGTACCTGATACCGTGCGGCTGGAGCGCGGTCACGAGCAGCCCGTAGTCCGACGCGTAGGCGAGCACCGCCTGATGTGTCGAGAGATCGTCGGGCAGATGGCCGGCGGCGCGAAACCAGGCGCGGCGCAGCGGCAGCCGAGCCTCGTCACCGTACGGCTCGATCGGTCGGACGTCGATCGGCCGGTCCTGGGTGAGCACCGATCGCAGCGGCTCGGGAATGGCGGCGGCTCGCTGGCGAATCAGGTCGAGCTCGGGGGTGATCGTGTCGGGCTCCGGCACATCGGGCATCGGCGACTGGTGGGCCGGCCCTTCCTCCTTGACGTGAAACGACGCCGAGAGGTTGAAGATCGCCTGGCCGTGCTGGATGGCGGTGACGCGGCGTGTGGTGAAGCTGCGGCCGTCGCGCAGTCGGTCGACGAAGTAGACGATCGGGGCTTTAAGGTCACCCGGTAGAATGAAGTAACCGTGGGCGGAGTGGGCGTCGCGCTCTTCATCGACGGTGCGGCGCGCCGCGACGAGGGCCTGGGCGAAGACCTGGCCGCCGTAGACGCGGCCGGTGCCGAGGTCGCGATTAAGGCCGCGGTAGATGTTGACCTCGAGGGGCTCGAGGTCGAGAAGGTGCAGGAGGCTTTCGAGGGGGGCGGGCATGCCGGAATATCGTCGCCGGACGGCCGATCACACATCGTGGCCGAAGCCCACCCGCGAACCAACTTCTTGATGTCACCCGAGGCCGCGGTTTCGCACGAGGCAAGCCACTGCTCTACGTGCGGTGGCGGGGCCGCAGGCGCCCGACAGGCAGGAGTCGCGACGCAGCGCGCGCCGGCAGAGGTGACGCGACGCCTACGACGAGATGAGATTACTTCCCTGCATGCCACGGTCCTGCACCGCGCGGGGGGACTGCTCGACGCTGAACGTCTTACGCAGATGAGCTCACCTGGATCTGATGCGATTAGCGAATTTCATCGAGTCGAACCTCGATCCGATCATGAGCGAATGGGTCACGTTCGCCGAGACCTCCGGCGCCGCCGGCAGATCGATGGACACGGTGGCCCTCCGGGATCACGCGACCGAGATGCTCGAGAGCATCGTCACCGACCTCCGAACGTCGCAGACGAAGGCCGAACAGGCCGAGAAGTCGAAGGGCAAACAACCACCGGAGGGAAGCGACACCGCGGCGGAGGTCCACGGTGCGGCGCGTGCCGTGAGTGGGTTCACGGTCGGGGAGATGGTGTCCGAGTACCGAGCGCTGCGCGCGAGCGTCATCCGGCTCTGGACGCAGGCGAGTGGCTCCCTCACGGGAGCGGATCTGGAGGACCTGATGCGCTTCAACGAGGCGATCGATCAGGCACTCGCGGAGTCGGTCACCCGGTACACCCAGGACCTCGACCGGTCGAAGGAGATGTTCGTGGCGATCCTGGGTCACGACCTTCGATCGCCCCTGAGCGGGATTCTGATGGGCTCGCAGTTCATGCTGGAGCGGGAGGCGCTCGATTCCACTGATCAGGAGATGGCCACGCGCATCGTTCGCAGCGCGAAGCGGATGAACCAGATGGTCGCGGACCTCCTGGATTTCACCCGCGGTCGTCTCGGATCAGGGGTCCCGATCGTCCGTGCCCCGATGGACCTCGGGGCCGAGGCGTCTCACGCGGTCGACGAGATCTTGGCAGCTCATCCCACGAGGGAGCTCCAGCTGAGCGTCTCCGGCGATCTGCGCGGCAAATGGGACAGCGCGCGAATCAGTCAGCTCCTGGCCAACCTGCTTGGCAATTCCGTACACCATGGCTCACCGTCGGCTCGGGTCACGATCAACGCTCAAGGTCGAGCAAACGACGTGGTGCTCCGCGTGCACAACTCGGGTCCGGCGATACCGGCAGCCGACCTCCCCGGGCTCTTCAGTCCGTTCAAGCGCCTCCGCCCTGGAGCGGTCGCCGCCCAGGATCCCGCCCATCTCGGGCTGGGGCTGTACATCGCGGAGCAGATCGCGACGGCACATGGGGGCACCATCGACGTGACGTCCACCTCGGAGGCTGGCACTACCTTCACGGTGCGACTGCCGCGCTGAGCAGATCGCCGTCAAATTGTTCACCGTAGCTGCGTTCACCCGCACCCGCCGCCGGTGCGGTCACCGACTCAATCAACCCGGACACTCGATTCGTGCGACTGGCTGATTTCATCGCAGGCAACATGGAAGCCATCATGGCGGACTGGGTAGAGTTTGCCCGCCGCTCCGGAACGGGCGGAGAGCTGCTGGAAATCAGCGAGCTTCGCGACCACGCGCAGGCGATGCTGGGTGAGATCGTCGCGGATCTTCGCACGCCGCAGACCGACGCCGAACAGGTGGCGAAGGGAAAGGGCAATGCACCAGTGCCTGGGCCGGCTGAGGCAGCGACCGCGGCGACGGCGCATGGTGCGGGCCGGGCAGAGAGCGGGTTCACGGTTGCGGAGATGACATCGGAGTTTCGTGCGCTCCGTGCGAGCGTGACTCGCATGTGGACCCGCTCGAAGGAGTGCGCGCTCGACGGTCAGGATCTCGACGACATGATCCGGTTCAACGAGATGATCGACCAGATCCTCGCCGAATCGGTCGCCCAGTTCAGTGCCGACATCGATCGGGCCCGGGAGATCTTCCTGTCGATTCTTGGCGACGACCTCCGGCGACCGCTGTCGGCCATCATCAAGACCTCCCAATCCAGCCTGCAGGCCCACGAGCTGGCCGAGCCGCACCGGGGTGTCGTCGCGCACGCCAACAGCAACGCGCTGCGGATGACGCGCATGGTCGACGATCTGCTCGACTTCACGCAGGGCCGGCTCGGCTCCGGGATCCCCATCGAGCGCGAAGCGGTGGACCTGGGAGTGGTGGTCAGGCAGGCGGTGAACGACATGTGTACGTCGCAGCCCGAGTGCTCGCTCCAGTTCACCGCCAGCGGCGACCTGACCGGCCAGTGGGACGCAGCGCGCGTAACGCAGGTCGTCACCAATCTGATCGGCAACGCCGTCCTCCACGGGGCGTCGAGCACGCTCATCACGATCAGCGCGCAAGGCGAGCCCACGGAAGTCGTGCTGCGGATGCACAACTACGGTCCGTCCATTCCGCAGGCGGACCTGCCAGGACTCTTCAGCCCGTACCGGCGCTTTCACGCCTATGATGCCGCCCTTCGAGAGTCGGGCAATCTCGGGTTGGGCCTTTACATCGCGGAACGCATCGTTGCGGCGCACGAAGGCTCCATCGACGTCCGCTCGTCGGACGAAGCGGGCACGCTGTTCACCGTTCGGCTCCCCCGCGTGGCCGGGCGTGCGGACCAGGCGAGGGCAGACCCGACGAGCGCGTCCTGAGATCCGGCGGGCAACGAAGCTGGATGGTGTCCGGCTTCACGTCGCGATGCACGATGGCTCAGCATAGCCTTGCTGGCGGAGCAAGCTTCCACGAATCACCTGTTGATGCAGTGGGGGTCAGGCGCCGGCCCCTCCTTCTTCACGTGGAACGACGCCGAGAGGTTGAAGATCGCCTGCCCGTGCTGGATGGCGGTGACGTGGCGCGTGGTGAAGCTGCGGCCGTCGCGCAGGCGGTCGACGAAGTAGACGATCGGGGCTTTGAGGTCACCCGGTAGAATGAAATACCCGTGGGCGGAGTGGGCGTCGCGCTCTTCATCGACGGTGCGGCGCGCCGCGACGAGGGCCTGGGCGAACACCTGGCCGCCGTAGACGCGGCCGGTGCCGAGGTCGCGGTTGCGGCCGCGGTAGATGTTGACCTTGAGGGGCTCGAGGTCGAGGAGGGTGAGAAGGGCGGCGAGGGGGGTGGGCATTACTCCGGGGGCGCGGGAGACAGAGGCATCGCACGAAGAGATTCGTACAAACCTGCATGGTCGAGCAGGACATTCTTCAGCCCATCGCGTACGGCCTCCGATCCAAGAGCTTGCGAGCTCATCGCATTGTGCGCGTCGAGCGCCCCCATGATCGCCTTCATCAGCTCCGACTTGAGATCGGGAGAATTGGCGAACTGCTGCTTGGTGTTGTTGATCGCCTGTTCCTTGAGCGTTGCCGATTCCATCAGCTTGCCTTTCAGCACATCGTTCACGTAGACCAGCTTGTCCTGGTCCGTGAGCTCCCCATGGAACAGGTCATTCACCTTCGCGATGATCTCGCTGAGATGCGCGCGCAGCTTTTCCTGGACGGCGCCACTCCCGGACTCGGTGATCGGCGGGAGCTTGGGATACTCATCCCCACCCAGCGGCATTGCCTGCTTGCCGATTCCCTTCAGATTGTGATGCGTCAGCCTGACCTTCGACAGGTCGATTCCCTCGCGTTCGCGCCCGAGATCGAGTAGTGGGATCAGTACCTTGTAGAACCTCGACCGCTTCTCGATGTCCGTGTTTCCGTAGTCGAAGATCTGCGACAGGAAGGTGTACAGGCGGACGAACGCCCCCATGTCTCCCTTGAAGAGCACGAGCGTTTCGAGCTCGCCCTGGGCCGACTTCGTCGTGGTCTCGTCTTTCCTAGAGCGTGCGTCCGAGAGTCGGGCCTGTGCAGCGCCATACCGCTTGAGAATCCGATCGGCGACGGGCGCGATGGCCGCGTAGAGGTCGGCCTGTTTCGCCTTCGACGAGAGTTGGACTTCGACGACCCGGTTCACCTCGTAGTCGTCGTAGTGTCCGGCCGCATCCAGCTTGGCCCGCAGGTCGTAGACGAGATGCGGGTCAGTCACGTCGGCCAGGGTAGCCGTCGCGTAATACATCTTGAAGGCGTCGAGGACCTCCTTCGCCTCATTCACGAAATCCAGGACGAAGGTCGTCTCCTTCCCCGGGTACGCGCGGTTGAGACGGGAGAGCGTCTGCACGGCCTGGACGCCGGCGAGCCGTTTGTCCACGTACATGCCGCAGAGCAGCGGTTGATCGAATCCCGTCTGGAACTTGTTCGCCACGAGCAGGATCTGGTACTCGTCGGTGGCGAACGCTTTCCGGATGTCGCGCCCGTTGAGATTCGGGTTGAGCGAGCGGCTGAATTCCGTGAACGGGTCGGGACCCGACTCGATGTCCGTGACCGCGCCCGAAAAGGCGACCAGCGTGCGCACCGGATAGCCGTGGTCCTTGACGTACCGGTCGATCGCGAGCTGCCAGCGCACCGCCTCCACTCGGCTCCCCACGACGACCATCGCCTTGCCCCTGCCGTCGAGGAGCGGGCTCACGAAGGTGCGGAAGTGCTCGACCACTACCTGCACTTTCTGGGAGATGTTGTACGGGTGCAGCCGCACCCATCCCATGATCCCCTTGAGCGCGGCGCTCCGCTCGACCTCCCTGTCGTCCAGCTCCTTGCCGTCGTGGGCGAGCTTGAACGCCAGCTTGTAGGTCGTGTAGTTCTGGAGCACGTCGAGGATGAATCCCTCCTCGATCGCCTGCCGCATGGAGTAGACGTGAAAGGGAGCGGGCAGATTGGTCTGGCTCGCTGGCTTCGTTGGATCAGGACGACGTCCGAACAGCTCGAGCGTCTTCGCCTTGGGCGTGGCGGTGAAGGCGACGTAGGTGATCCCGCCATCGGCTGCCTTCGCGGTCATCTGCGCGGCGAGGATGTCCTCGGTGCTGATCTCGCCACCGTCCTCCAGCTCCTTCAGCTCGGCGACGGAGAGCACCTGCTTCAGCTTGGCCGCGGCCTCGCCCGTCTGCGAGCTGTGCGCCTCGTCGGCGATGACGGCGAAGCGCTTTCCCTGCGTAGCAGCCAACTCCTGCACCGCGGCCAGCGCCTTCGGAAAGGTCTGGATCGTACACACGACGATCTTCTTGGTCCCGTTCAGCGCCTCTGCCAGCTCCTTGCTCTTGCTCGCACTCTCCCCCTTGATCGTCGCGACGACGCCGGCGGTGCGCTCGAAGTCGAAGATCACCTCCTGGAGCTGGCTGTCGATGACCGTGCGGTCGGACACGACGAGCACCGTGTGGAACAGCTTCTCGTGCTCTGCGTCGTGGAGGTCGGCCAGGAAGTGCGCGGACCAGGCGATCGAGTTGGTCTTGCCCGACCCCGCCGAGTGCTGGATGAGGTACTTGCCGCCAGGTCCGTCCGTCAGAACGGCAGCGTTCAGGGCGCGGGTGGCGTCGAGCTGGTGGTAGCGGGGGAAGATGACGCTCTCGATCTGCTTCCTGTCGTTCCGCTGGGCAACGAGGTAGCGTCCGAGGATCTCCAGCCAGCTGTCTCGCTGCCAGACCTGCTCCCAGAGATAGGCGGTGCGGTGGCCGCCGTTCGGGTTGACTGGATTCCCCTTCGCGCCGTGGTCGCCCTGGTTGAACGGCAGGAAGCGCGTCTCGGCGCCATCCAGCCGGGTGGTCATCTGCACCTCCGCGTTGCTCACGGCGAAGTGGACCAGTGCGCCGCGCGGGAAGTCGAGGAGCGGTTCGGGCGACTGTCCCTTGGGGCGCGGGAGCCGATCGAAGCGGTACTGGTCGACGGCGTCGCCGACGCTCTGGGTGAAGTCGGTCTTCAGCTCGACGGTGGCGACGGGAAGGCCGTTGAGGAAGAGCACCAGGTCGATGCAGTTCTCGTTGTGCAGCGAGTAGCGCACCTGGCGCACGACGCGGAGCCGGTTGGCGGCGTAGCGGTCTTCGATCTCCGGGTTGAGCGCGAGGGCTGGGCGGAACTGGGCGAGGGTGAGCTTCTCGCGCAGCCCCATCATCTCGATGCCGTGCCGCGCGACGTCGAGGGTGCCGCGCTTGTCGAGCTCCGTGCGCAGGCGCGTGAGCAGTGCCTCGGCGCCGCCCGTGCCGTTGTTCTTCTCGATCGTCTCCCATGCCTTCGGCTGTGTCGCCTGCACCCAGGCGATCACATCGTCGGGGAAGAGCGCGCGACCCCGGTCGTACTTCGCGGCATCGCCATTCGCATAGAGCCAGCCATGCGCGGCGAGGTAGTCGCAGACGTCGTGCTCGAAGTCGATCTCGGTGTGGAGGCTCATGCGGCCATGGTACCCGAGACCGCGTCGGTGTCGAGCAACCACCCCGAAGCGGCGCGCCACTCGAGTGGCGACGGCAGCGCTCGGCCCGGCGGCGTGGGATCCAGCGTGATGAGCAACGGACGCGCGGCGGGATACATCCGCGCCGCGTCGACAAGGGCACGCACCTCGCGCTCCCAGGTGTCGTCGGCCACGCTGTCGAGGCAGACCTGCACGAGCAGGGGATCCTCGCCGCCCTTCTGCGCGATGAAGTCGACCTCGAACCCTGCGTCCGTGCGCACCCAGTCCACGTCGTAGCCGCGCCGCTCGAGCTCGAGCAGCACCACGGTCTCCAGCGCTCGGCCGCGATGCTCTCGTCCCGTCCGTTCGTACAGCGGGATGAGGCCAGGGTCGATGGGATACGCCTTCCGCGGATTGATCATCCGCTGGCGCTCGGAGGTGCTGTGCATGCTGATCGTCCGCACCAGGAAGGCGTCCTGGAGGTGGTCGAGGTAGGCGTGCAGCGTGTCCTTGGCGACGGCCACGCCCTGCGAGCGCAGCACGTCATAGAGCTTCTTCACGCTGAAGCTTCCGCCGGGCGTGGACAGCAGGTGCCGCTGGAGCCAGCGCAGGGCGTGCGGGTTGCTGACGTCGTGCCGCTCGATGACGTCGCGCAACACCATGACGTCCACGTAGCCCTTGAGGAGGGCGAGGCGGTCGGCGCGGTCGGCCCGCTGCGCCTCGGGGAATCCTCCCTCGTCCATGTAGCGGCGAAGCGCGGCGTCGATCGCGGCGCGGTCGGGTGAACCGAGTCGCTCCCACGCAACCGTCGGCTCGTGGCCGGCGTGGCGGAGCGATTCGCGGAAGGAGAAGGGATAGACCATCACCTCCATCGCGCGGCCGCGCAGAGAGGTCGCGACCTCGCGGCTCAGCAACTTGGCCGACGAGCCCGAGACGAACACGTCGGCGGTACCCGAATCAACGAGCCGGCGGACCAGCCGTTCCCAGCCGGGCACGACCTGCACCTCGTCGAGATAGATCGAGCTCGGTCCCTGCTGCACCAGCTCGGACGTCTGGCGCGCGTGCTCCTCCAGGAGCCAGCCGAGGTCGGCGGTGGTCATTCCCGTGAGCCGTTCATCCTCGAGCGCCACGAGAAGCTGCGATTCGCGCGGCTGACCCTGGCGGATGCGCTCGGCCATCCGGCGCCGGAGAAAGGACGTCTTGCCGCCGCGTCGAACGCCGACGACCGCGTACGCCTTGCCGGCGATGCGGGGAAGGCGGATGTCTCGGCGAGTGAGGTCGCCGAGCGGGGCGGTGAGGGACTCGGCGAGCTTGAGTCGGAGGAGGTCGGAGGCGATTGTCCTTTTCACGAGGACAAGGTGGCACTCACTTGTCCTTTTGGCAAGGACTATTTGGCGAGGGGGTGATCCGGGCGGTGGAGCCGCAGGTCTCGCGCGGGCGAGCCTACGTCGCCTCGGCGCGCGCGAGGTGGCGGACGTCGATCTTGCCGGTGACGGCGGCGGAGATGAGGGCGGTGCGGCGTTCCTGAAGGAGGGCGATCGTTTCCTGCGCGACTTTCGTCACTGCATCGAACGATTCGTCCATGCCATCGATTGCCTTACAGATCGCAACCGCCTCCCTGTGAGGGGGCAGCGCGATGCGGATGTTCTTGAACTCGTCCCAGTACAGTCGTAGTCTGAAATCCGTAACGCCTTGGGAGTGACGGCGTATCTGTTCGATCGCCTGCGGTGTTCTCAGCAGAAGTTCGATGTAGGCAGTCACGAGCTCCACCCGCGAACGCGCGACGACGTATGCAGGGCTGACCATCCCCTCCACCGTGACCGTTCCGAATCCGCCCTGCCACGCGCGCATCATGTTGTAGACCAAGTCGCCGGGTGCGACACGCTTGTACTTCGACCGATCGTCACTGCGCGTGACCTTGCGATCCAGTTCGTCATCATCGAGTTCCTTGCCAGAAACCCCGTGATGGATCGAGACGCTCAGAAGAGGCAAATTGTCGTTCCCCGGCTCGGCTACTTCGCGGAAGAGGTTGGCCAGACGCACGCTCTCCCAATGCGCCGGCACATCGCCGAGCCACTCGACGCCGGATGGCTTCATCGGCACGTCCGGATTCAGCCCCTTGGTCACGGCGTGCGAGACGACGGCTTGGCGCTTCTCCTTCAGCAGGTCTACCAGGCGCTGCTGCTCGTTCACCAGCGCGTCAATCTTCTGGGTTTCACAACCGAGAAAGGTGGCGATCGCTAGTTGCTCCGCGATACTCGGAACAGGAATCAGCGTTTCCGAAAGTGGGCCGAGGTTCAACGCGCCAAATGTCGCCCCCCCGACAGAACTTTCCCACTGCGCTACGGACATCCAGGAACGCAGTACCCAAAAGTAGAATCGCGCCGAGAAGCCGTC
>JBBQYZ010000036.1:0-11329 GCA_038208205.1 Gemmatimonadales bacterium
GCCAGAGTGCGAACCAGAGCGCGGCCCGCGCACCCTGGTCGGCTGTCGCCGCTAGCGCGGTGAGAACGCGTGGAACGTCCTCGGCGGACCCGTACGCCTGAGTGAGCGCTCGCCAGCGGGGATCGTCGAGGCTCAGCACGACCGGCGGCTCACGGCAATCGCCAACGCCCGCGCAATCGCGCGTACTCCGCGGCCGTCAGCTGAACGAGCACCGGATTCTCGCGCGGGTCGAGCCAGTGCAGCAGTGCTTCCAGGTCGCCTGCCGGCATCGCCGTGCAGCCAGCAGTACCCGTGTGTGCGTCGGCCCAGATGTGCAGGAAGATGCATGATCCCCTGCCCCGGCGAACGGGCCGGGCGTTGTACCCCACCACCGCGCCGAGTCGGTACTGCTCGATGCGCCGCATGCGTTCCGAGCTGCGCCAATCGACGTCCCGCGCCGCGTCGCGCTCGACGATGCGGTTGTATCGGGTGGAGTGGACGTCGTCGACGCATTCGGTGTCGTCGCCGATCGGGTGATACGGAAGGCGGAGCCACTCGGGTCCCGTCGCCGGCGCGAACCCGAATGCGGCGTCGAGCGAGTAGGCGCCAGCGGGCGCCCGGCCGTCACCCTCGCGCTTGTGTGGATCGCGCGCGCGGCCCAGCGAGTCCGCACCCCACGCGATGCCATTCACGCCGACGACCACCGGGGTGGCGCGGCCCACCTGCTCCCAGCGCCCGCGCGCGCTTCGGCGCGCGAACCGGCGGAGCGTACCGCGCAGCGAGTCCCAGGCCGGCGTCACCACGACGACGAGCTGCCGCGCATCGCGCTGACCGGCGTGACGTGCCGTCGTTGGGTGCGGGAGCGGCGCGGTCGCGCCGCCCATCGCCACGAGCAGGCCGATCGCGTCGAGCAGCTTCAGTCCGAACACGTCAGGCCGCCACGGCGACGACGGCGGTGCCGTAGCACAGCACTTCCGTCACCCCGCTCATGATCTCGGTTGCGTCATAGCGCACCGCGATGATGCCGTTGGCGCCAAGGTCGCTGGCATGCCGCAGCATCAGCTCGAACGCTTCGGCGCGCGAGTGCTCGCACAGCTCCGTGAGAATGGAGATGTTCCCGCCGACGAGCGTCTGGAGCTTCGCGCCGAAGCTCCCGATGACCGAGCGAGAGCGCACCGTGATGCCCCGCACCACACCGAGCGAGCGCGAGACGCGGTAGCCCGGAATCTCGAACGCACCCGTCACCATGCCCTGATCCATCGTGTGCCTCATGGGAAAAAGTCGACTGCGTCCACCCGACTAGCGCGCGCGGCGGCTTCACCGGCCGCACGCCCCGTGCACCAGGCCCAGAGGAAATTGTACCCCCCAATCGGGCCGAACGCATCGAGCACTTCTCCGCAGAGGAACAGGCCCGCGTGCCGACGGCTCTCCATCGTGCGGGGGTCGACCTCGGCCAGGCTCACGCCACCGCCGGTGACCTCGGCCTTCTTGTACCCTTCGTCGCCCGTCCACGGCAGGTCCCCACGGAGGAGAGCGTCGAGAAGCCGGCGCCGCTCGTCGCGCGTCAGCTCGGCGAGCGAGCGCGCCGCGTCCACGTGCGCCTGCTCGAGCAGCAGCGAGGCGAGACGGTCGGGCACCAGGGTTCGCATGCCACCGAGAATTGTTCGCGCTCCCTGGGGACGCAGCGCCGTCTCCACGGCGGCGTCGTCGAGCGACGTCCAGCGCACCGCGATGCGCGCCGGGTGCATCGTGCCACGTGATCGGACTGCCACGTGCGAGACGTTCAGCACCGTGGGCCCGCTGTAGCCACGGTGCGTGAAGAGGAAGCCACCGCTCGCCGTCGCCGTCCGAATGCCGTCTCGCGCCGAGAGCGTCACGGGAAAAGACATTCCGGACAATACGCCGAATGGAGCCGGATCGGCGGTGATCGGCGTGAGGGCGGCATAGGTGGGATGCACCGTGTGTCCGAGCCGCTCGAGCAACCGCAACCCCATCCCGTCGCTGCCCGTGTTCGGAACGGAGAGTCCGCCCGTGGCGACGACGACGGCGTCCACCTCCAGCGGGTCCGCGCCGGCGCGGCCGACTCGCCATCCGCCCTCGGATCGCGGGGAGAACTCGGTCACCACGACGTCCGTCTGGAGCGTCGCACCGCGCGCCGACGCCAGGGCCAGGAGACCATCGCGCACGTCTCGCGCACGGTGCGACTGCGGAAAGAGCTTGGCCGACTCGACCTCCTCGACGAGCGGCACGCCAACGTCGCGCTCGAAGAAGGCGACCTGTTCCGCGAGCGGCCACGCGCGAACGATCTTGCGTAGCGTGTTGCTGGAGGAGTCGGTGACGAAGCGAGACTCGTCGACGCGGGCGGGCAGCACGTTGCACCGACCCCCGCCGCTGATGAGGATCTTGCGGCCGCCGTCTCGCGTTCGCTCGAGCAGCACGGTGTCGGCGCCGGCACTCGCAGCGAAGATGGCCGCCATCGTTCCCGCAGCGCCCGCCCCGATGACCGCAACTCGCCGCATGCCGCCCCGCAGAAAGTGGAGTGAGAGATCCGCTTGGGAAAGTAGCCGCGCGCCCAGGCAGCGCGCCGAGGGAAACCCCACACTGATTGCCGCCGAACGCCGACCTGTCTACATGCGTCGGCATCAGGGTCTTCGCGGCTGGGCGATCGTGTGGGCGGTGCTGCAGTTCGCGCTGCCCGCGGTCGCGTCCGTCGCCGACGCGAGGCTGCAGCGCGACGCGATCGGGGTGGCATCCCATGCCGAATCGGGAACCACCGCTGCCTGCCGGCCGACGCACGATGCAGAGTGCGCCCTGTGCCAGGCAGTCTCGCGGCCCCAAGCGCCGGCTGCAGTGACCGCCTGCTGCCCCGCGACGGTGGTAGTCCGCCCCCTCACGCCGGGCGATGTGGAGCGTGCGGGAACCGTCGCGCTCCGACCCCTCTCTCCCGCGCGAGCGCCGCCAGGGGCTCCGTCGTGGGCGCCCAGCAGCCCGATACGGCGCGCAGCCGGCAGCGCACGGATTCCGTCGCGAGGGCCATCCGTGACTCCATCGCCTCGATGAAGGAGCTCGGCGCCGCCACGTCGGATTCCTTTGGCGCCGGCTCGTCGGTACCGACCGGTCCGCAGAGCGGACCGACCAACCCGCGGTTACTCCCCGATTTCAGCGCCGTCGGAGATCTCGTCGGCGATCTGTGTTCAGGCCGTGTTCTCGCTCGGCCCTCACATGCTTCATCCATTCTGAGCCGAGCTGTACTCATACGGGAGTTCACATGAGCCGGCGCGATGTTCTTGGGGCTCAATGGCGGCCAGCGAGCGGGCGTGCCACCGGACGCCACGATCGCGTCACCTACGCCGCCGCTGCCGCGGCGGGCATCCTGCTCGTATCGAAGGCAAAGACCGGCGAGGCGCACGACATCGTCCTCCAGGGCAACATTCCTGGCATCACTCGCGCCGACACGCTCCTGCTGCTCGCCGTCTCCATTCCGGTGCTGCTCGTGCACGTGCTGTTCTACGAGGAGTTCCTGCTCGTTCGTTCGACCGGGAGATGGCGCGCACGATGGGCTACCGCGTCACCTTCTGGTAACTGTTCCGCTACTTGACGCTCACGTTGGTCATCGCCTTCGCGATGCAGTTCGCCGGCGTGATGCTGGTGTTCAACCTTCTCGTGCTGCCCGCGGTGACCGGACTGCCGTTGGCGCGGAGCATGGCGGGCATCTTCACGGCGGCGGTGCTCGCCGCGCTCGCCTGGCCTCTGCGCCTGCTGCAGCGGCGATGATCTCACGATCGGCGCGGATTCCGCGCCGATCGTGAGATTCGCGACGCCCCGGACGCCCCTCCACCGTCGTGGTCCGACCGGCTACCTTACGGTCTGACATGACCAAACGCGACGACGCCCTCGACTACCATGCGCGCGGACGACCCGGCAAGATCGCCGTCATCCCCACGAAGCCGCTGAACAACCAGCGGGACCTCTCACTCGCCTACTCTCCCGGGGTTGCCGAGCCGTGCCTGGCGATCAAGGACAACCCGGAGGACGTGTACAAGTACACGGCCCGTGGGAACCTGGTCGCTGTCGTCACCAACGGCACCGCGGTCCTCGGCCTCGGCAACATCGGCGCGCTCGCCGGCAAGCCGGTGATGGAAGGCAAGGGGAACCTGTTCAAGCAGTTCGCCGACCTCGACGTGTTCGACCTCGAGGTCGGGTCCGAGTCGGCGGAGGACGTCATCAGGTTCTGCCAGCTGCTGGAGCCTACCGTCGGTGGGATCAATCTCGAGGACATCAAGGCTCCCGACTGCTTCTACATCGAAGAGACCCTGCGCAAGACGATGGGGATCCCGGTGTTCCATGACGACCAGCACGGGACGGCGATCATCTCGGGCGCGGCGCTGCTCAACGCGCTGGAGATCGTGGGAAAGGACATCGCACAGGTACGCGTCGTGTTCTCGGGCGCAGGCGCCGCGGCGATCAGCACGGCCGAGCACTACGTGCGGCTCGGCGTCAAGCGGGAGCAAATCATGATGTGCGACCGCGCGGGAGTGATCTACGACGGGCGCACCCAGGGGGACATGGACCCCTACAAGGCGCGCTTCCTCCGCAAGACGAAGGCGCGCACGATCGCTGACGCCCTCGTGGGGGCTGACGTGTTCGTCGGGCTCTCCGTGGCGGGCGCCGTCACGCGAGAGATGGTGGCCGAGATGTCGGCGCGGCCGATCATCTTCGCCCTCGCCAACCCGGTGCCGGAGATCTCCCCCGACGAGGTGCGTGCCGTCCGCGACGACGCGATCATCGCGACCGGGCGCAGCGACTATCCCAATCAGGTCAACAACGTCCTCGGCTTCCCCTTCATCTTTCGAGGCGCGCTCGACGTCCGCGCCACCGAGATCAACGAGGAGATGAAGATGGCGGCGACGCGCGCGCTCGCGACGCTGGCCAAACAGGACGTGCCGGACGCGGTCGCCGCGCGATACGGGCTGCGCAACGTCCAGTTCGGCGCCAACTATCTCATCCCCTTCCCCTTCGATCCGCGCGTGCTCCTTTGGGTCGCACCGGCGGTGGCCTGGGCGGCGGTGGCGACCGGCGTCGCGCGAGAGTTCATCGACCTTGAAGGCTACCGAGACCGGCTCGAGGAGCGGCTCGGGCGCGCCCGCGGCATCATGCGCGGACTCATCAACCGCGCCCAGCGCGCGCCCAAGCGCATCGTCCTCCCCGAGGGCGAGGATCCCCGGGTGATGCGCGCCGCATCCATCATGGTCGACGATGGGATCGCGCACCCGATCCTGCTCGGCGATCACGCCCGGATCGAGGCGATTGCCGAGACCCACCGGATCCCGCTCACCGACATCGCGATCGAAGACCCCGCGACCAGCGAGCGGCGCGAGGACTACGCGCACTACATGTGGCAGCTGCGGCAGCGAAAGGGCCTCTCGCTCGATGAGGCCCGGCGGCAGCTGTTCAACGGCAACTACTTCGGATCGTGCATGGTAGCCCGCGGCGACGCCGACGCCTTGCTGTCGGGCGCGACGATGCACTATCCTGAGACGATCCGACCGGCGCTCCAGGTAATCGGCGCGCATCCGAGCGCCAAGCTCGTCAGCGGGATGTACATGCTCGTCACCGAGCGGGACGTCGTGTTCTGCGCAGACACCACCGTCAACATCGATCCGACGGCTGAGCAGGTCGCGCAGATCGCCTTCGCGGCGAGCCGCATCACCCGCACTCTCGGCATCGTCCCCAGGATCGCGATGCTGTCGTTCTCCAACTTTGGCTCGGTCAAGAGCCCGGATGCCGAGAAGATGGCCCGCGCCGCGCAGCTGCTGAAGGAGCGCGACCCATCGCTGATGGTGGACGGAGAGATGCAGGCCGACACCGCGCTCGACCCGCTGATCCTGCGGCGGGACTATCCCTTCAGCTCCTTGAAGGAGCGGGCCAACGTACTGATCTTTCCGAACTTGAGTGCCGGGAACATCGCGTACAAGTTGTTGCACCACCTCGGCGGCGCGACGGCGATCGGGCCGATACTCGTCGGGATGCGGCGACCGGTCCACGTGCTCGAGCGCGGTGCCGACGTGCAGGACATCGTCAACATGGCCGCGGTGGCCGTTGTCGACGCGCAGGAGCGCACCCAGTCGGCCGAGCCAGCGTTCGCCGCGGCCAGCCCGTCGCCGACGATCTTCTCGAAACTCTAGCACGGCGCGCGACCGCGCAGCCGCGCTTCTACCACGAGGGCAGACAGCGATGGCCACACAGACCAAGCCGCAGCACGACACCGGGCTGACCGGAACGCTCGAGGGTCAGGGCCTCTCCCCGTCGGGCGAGGTGCACTGGAACCTCGTGGCGCCCGCCCTCATCCAGCACGCAATCCGGCGCGGCGAGGGGCAGCTCGCCGACATGGGCCCGTTCGTCTCCGTCACCGCGCCCCACACCGGCCGCTCCCCCAACGACAAGTTCGTGGTCAAGGAGCAGAGCACCGAGGCTGATGTGGACTGGGGCAAGGTGAATCAGCCGATCACCCCGGCGCACTTCGACGTCCTGCTCGCCGACGTGCAGCAGTATCTCGACGGGCGCGACGAGCTGTTCGTGGAAGATCTCTACTGCGGCGCTGACCCCAAGTACCGGCTCTCGGTGCGCTACGTGTCGCCGAACGCGTGGCACATGGCATTCGTGCGGAACATGTTCATCCGCCCCGCGCCGAGCGAGCTGCCGACCTTCGCGCCGAACTTCACAGTGCTTCACGCGCCGGAGTATCAGGCCGACCCGGCGCGCCACGGCACGCGCACCAGCACGTTCATCGTGCTCAATCTCGCGCGGCGCATGATCCTCATCGGGGGGACGCGGTACGCCGGGGAGCTGAAGAAGGCGATGTTCACGGTGATGAACTACTACATGCCCAAGCAGGGCGTGCTCTCCATGCACTGCTCGGCCAACATCGGACCGGGGGGCGACACCGCGCTGTTCTTCGGATTGTCCGGGACCGGCAAGACCACCCTGTCCGCCGACCCGAGCCGCTCGCTGATCGGGGACGACGAGCACGGCTGGGCGCCCGAGGGGACGTTCAACTACGAGGGTGGCTGCTACGCCAAGGTGATCAATCTCTCGCCGGAGGGCGAGCCGGACATCTATCGGACGACGCAGATGTTCGGCACGATCCTCGAGAACGTCACGCTCGATCCGGAGAAGCGCACCGTCAAGTTCGAGGATCAGAGCATCACCGAGAACACGCGCGCCTCCTACCCGCTGCACTACATCCCCAACCACGTGCCGGCGGGCCGCGGCGGCCATCCCAAGAACATCGTCTTCCTCACCGCTGACGCCTTCGGCGTACTACCACCCATCGCCCGCCTCACCCGCGAGCAGGCGATGTACTACTTCCTCTCCGGGTACACGGCCAAGGTCGCGGGCACGGAGCGCGGCGTCACCGAGCCACAAGCGACTTTCTCGTCATGCTTCGGCGCGGTGTTCCTCGTGTGGCACCCGACGAAGTATGCCGAGATGCTCGGCAGGCTGCTCGACGAGCACGAGTCGCGCGTCTGGCTCGTGAACACGGGCTGGAGCGGCGGGCCGTTCGGCGTGGGCAAGCGCATGAAGCTCGGGTTCACCCGGGCGATGGTCCATGCCGCGCTCGATGGTACGCTCGACGGCGCCAAGACGCGCACCGATCCGGTGTTCGGACTCGCGGTCCCGCAATCGGTGCCGGGCGTCCCGACGGACGTGCTCGATCCGCGCGGTACCTGGCCCGACACGGCGGCCTACGACGCCCAGGCGAAGAAGCTGGCCGCGATGTTCCGGACCAACTTCGAGAAGTTCGGCAGCGTGAGCACCAGCATTCGGACCGCTGGTCCGCAAGGGTGACGCGGGCCGCGCGGGAGTCGACGGGGTAGGCCCGTCGGTGCGCTGACGGTTCCACCTCGCCGCGACTGCGCACGCCCTTCCCGGCCCTGCCCACGTTACTCACCTTTCCCGGATGGCGTTCGAGATCATCCGGGATCCCCTCTGGAACAACATCCGCGTCGATCCACTGGCCCTGCGGCTGGTCGACACGCCGGCGTTTCAGCGGCTGCGCTACGTGCGCCAGCTCGGGCTCGCGTATCTGGTTTATCCCGGAGCGAGTCACTCCCGGTTCGAGCACGCGCTCGGCGCGTACCACCTCGCGGGACGGGCGCTCGCGCTGTTCGAGGACCGCGAGCTCACGGGCGGCGTCGATCGCGAGACCTCCACCGTGGTCCGCTGTGCGGCCCTGCTCCACGACATCGGACACTACCCCTTCTCCCACGCGCTCGAGGAGATCGGCGCCCTGCATCACGAGGAAGTCGCGCGGCCCCTGATCTCCGGGGGCGAGGTGGCGCGAGTGCTTCGCGACGCGCTCGGCGCCGACGCTCCGGCGCGCATCATGGCGCTCATTCGTGGCGAGAGCGACAGTCCGCTCCAGGGGATGATCTCCGGCTCGCTCGACCTGGACAAGATCGAGTACCTCAAGCGCGACGCGTTCATGTGCGGCGTGAACTACGGCGACATCGACGTGGATCGCCTGCTCGACTCACTCACGCTGGTGCACGATCCAGAGCGTGGCCGCCCCGCGGTCGGCATTTCCGAGAAGGGCCTCTCGGCGCTCGAGTCATTGCTGTTCGCCAAGTACCAGATGTATCGCAACGTGTACTGGCATCACGCGGTGCGCAGCGCCACGGCAATGTACAAGCGCCTCGTCGACGGAGCGCTGCGTGCCGGATCGCTCGGCGCCGACACACTGGCCGGCTTCACCGACGAAGGGCTGCTGCACGAGCTGGCGCAGCAGGCGCCATCACCGCTGCTCGCCGCATTGCGGGAGCGCCGTCTCTACAAGCGTGCATTCGAGTGTCCGGCGGCCGACTTGCCGGCGGGCGCGGGAGAATGGCTCGCTGATGACCGGGCACTCGTCGTGGCGGTGGAGGACCAGCTCGCGCGCGAGCTCGGCCTCGCCACCGGAGAGCTGCTGCTCGACTATCCGGCCAAGACCCAGATGCTCGGACTCGACATTCCCGTGCTGCAGCGCGACGGCGGCGTGCGACGACTCACCGCGGAGGGGTGGAAGGGGGCGATCAACCTGCCCACCTTGTCGGAGCAACTCTACCGCAGCGCGCGCTGGTTGCGCGTGTTCACCTGCGAGCGGGTGGCGGTGGAGCGATCATCCATCGTCGGGCTCGCGGAGATGACCGCGGGTGAGATGCGCGAGCGACTGCACGGTGGCGCCCTGCTGCGCTGACTGTCGATCCGGCCGCCAGTCGCGCGCGCTAGGGCGTCGCGCGGCCGTGTGCCTCGGCCAGCTTGCGTGCGATGGCACGGTAATACCCGGCATCGTCCACCTTGCCTTGCCCCTCGAGCGTCGTCGCGGCCACCTCGATCGCGTACAGGATGTTGCCCAAGTACAGCTGGGCGAGCGACGCCACCGTCTCGTCAGACAATCTTGGGCATCTCGCGCGTGAGGTTCGGATCGGACGAGGAGGCGCCTGGCTCGACGACCTGGACGATGATCGCCGTGATGTTGTCGAGGCCTCCGCGCCCGTTCGCCTCGGCGATCAGCGCCTGCACCTTGCGGTCCGGTTCCGCTCGGGAGCCGAGCAGCTGCGACAGGCGGCGGTCGTCCACCATTCCCGTCAGGCCGTCACTCGCGACGAGGAACAGGTCGCCCGCGCGCACCTCGCCCCGATAGATGTCCGGCTCCACATCCCGTCCAGCCCCCACGCAGCGCGTGATGACGTTGCTGTAGGGATGGTAGCGTGCCTGCTCCGGCGTGAGAAAGCCGGCGTCGACCTGCTCCTGCACGTAGGAGTGGTCCTTGGTGAGCTGAGACAGCGACCCGTCGCGGAGAAGATAGATGCGCGAGTCCCCGACCTGGCCGATGAGATATCGCGAGCCGGAGACGAGCAGGACGGACGCGGTCGTCCCCATCCCCTGCTTGTCCACCTCGGTCAGCGTTCGGTCGTGGATGGCCCGATTGGCCAGCTTCAGCGCGCTCGCCACCTGCTGCACGACATCCTCGCCGTCGAGGCTCCGCACGGACACCAGCTCCCGGCGCACGATGTCGACCGCCATCTCGCTCGCCACCTCGCCCGCGGCATGCCCGCCCATCCCGTCCGCCACGATGAACAGGCCGCGCGTCTCGCCCGCGTCCACGGCGAAGTTGTCTTCGTTTCCCGAGCGAATCATCCCGACGTCCGTCCGGGCGGCATGAAGAAGCTTCACGCGCGCCCCTGGAGCAGAAAGAAGGCTGCCGCGGCCACGACGACCAACGCCACCAGCCACACCCACCCCGAGATCCCCCCAGGGGGCACGTCGGCCCGCACGTTCTCCGGCGGCGGCGCGACCGATGGGCGTACACGCTCCACCGACGCGATGGGACGCGTTCCCTTCGACGCGACGTCGGACGCCGAGCTGTCGGCCACGGCGAAGCGCATCTTCATTCCTCCGAACCGCACGTCCGGCGATCCGTCGAGCCGCCGCTCGCCCGTGATGCGCGCTCCGCCGACGTACGTACCGTTGGTCGAGCCCAGGTCGACCACGTACCAACCATCCTCGCGCCGCTGCAGCTTCGCGTGCGTCTCGCTCACGCTGTGGTCGTCGAGCCGCACGTCGTTGTGCGCACCGCGACCCACGTGAGCGAGTGGAGTGCGCAGCGGGAAGCGCGTTCCCTTCGCCGGCCCCTCGTTGATCCACTCGAGCGTCGCCAGCGGTGGACGCGGGTCCGCGTGCGCCGGCGACGCTAGTGGGGTGGGCGCCGAGAACTGCGACGGATCCATCGGCACACGCTCGGGCGCACGCGGCGCGGGCGGAACCGCAGCCGGAGCGGAGACCGGTGACGCAACGGCGGCAGGAGACGCCGCCAGGGGGGTCGCCACAAGAGCAGGAGCGCCCGCCACAGGCCCCCGCGGCGCTGGAGCCGCCGCGGGGGCCAGCACGTCGGCGTAGAAGCGGAACTCCTCGTTCGCCACGCGCAACACGTCGGCCCGCGCCAGCCGCTGCGAACCCTGCACTCGATCGCCGTTCACGAAGACGCCGTTGGCGCTCATGTCGCGTACGACGTAACCCTGGTCGCCCGGACAGATCTCGGCGTGCCGACGCGAGACCTCGCTCTGGCCGATCACCACATCGCACGACGCGTCGCGCCCGATCACGAGGCCCGACGCCGCGACCGTGTACTCCTTGCCGTCCACGAGCGACACGAGACGCCCCCCTGATGCCGCTGTCGGAAGGGCCGCCCCGCCGCGCTTCGCACCTCCCAGCGCCGCGAGATCGCCGGGACCGACGAACTGCGTGGCCCCCGCCTTGGCGGCGTCGGCGTAGCGAAGCTCCACCCCGCCCACCTCGAGCCGGTCGCCAT
>JBBQYZ010000037.1:0-11307 GCA_038208205.1 Gemmatimonadales bacterium
AAGGGCTGCGCGCCGTGGATACGCCGGCGGGCCGCGTGGGAGGACTCATCTGCTGGGAACACTGGATGCCGCTCGCGCGGCAGGCGCTGCACGAGTCCGGGGAAGACGTTCACGTCGCGGTGTGGCCGACCGTCCACGAGATGCACCAGGTCGCGAGCCGCCAGTATGCGTTCGAGGGTCGTTGCTTCGTGCTGGCGGCCGGATCGCTCCTGCGGGCGTCGGCCCTTCCGCGCGAGCTGGAGCCGCATCCCGAGCGCGTCAGGTCGCCCGACCAGTGGGTGCTGCACGGCGGGAGCGCCGTCATCGGTCCGGACGGCCGCTACCTAATGGGGCCCGTCTACGACCGCCCGGAGATGCTCGTGGCCGAGCTGGACTTCG
Source organism: Gemmatimonadales bacterium (assembly GCA_038208205.1). Classification (GTDB taxonomy): domain Bacteria; phylum Gemmatimonadota; class Gemmatimonadetes; order Gemmatimonadales; family Gemmatimonadaceae; genus AG11. The sequence goes on from JBBQYZ010000037.1 coordinate 379, forward strand.
GGCGCATCAGGGAGGAGAGCATGACCCTTGACGTGACGGGACACTATCATCGTCCCGAGCTGTTCGACTTTCGCGCGCTGCGCACGGGACGTCGGCCGGCGGGCGAGGGCTGAGGCATCGCCACGTCGTGGCGTACCGCGGGGCGTACCGCGCGAGCGTGGCTAGTGAAGCGTGTAGAGATACGCTGCGATGTCGCGGGCCTGACCATCGGTCACGCCCATGTTGGGCATCGCGGTGCCCGGCTCGATGGATTGCGGGACCGTGATCCAGGTGATGAGGCGCGCCGGATCGTTCGGCACCTCGCCGGCGATCATGCGGCGCTCCGCCCAGTGCTCGAGTGATGGTCCGACCATGCCGTCGGCGCCTTGGATGCCGGGGATGGCGTGACACGAGCCGCATCCGTATGACGTGATCGCGTCGCGGCCACGCGTGGCGTCGCCGTTCTCCACCACTCGATCGGTGGGGTGACCGGATGCGCTGCCGCACGCGGTGCACAGGAACAGCGCGACTGCCGCTCCCGCGACGGCCGCGACGCGAGGCAGGGTACGACGCGCGGCACCCTGTGCGGCGTGGGCCCGCTCGTCGCGGCGCATCCACCGCAGAAACAGCCACGCCGCCGCGGCGACGTAGACGAGGCTCGCCGGAACCCACATCAGGATGCCGGCAAGCTGCTGGTCCTCGAGCAGCGTGAGGCCCCACGCACGCGCCCCCTCGGCGTGTGCCGGGTACCAGGGCGCGCGCGCGAGCATCAGCACCGCGCCGAGCGCGCCGCCCTGCATGAGCGTTCCACTGATCAGCAGGATCCCCGCACCTTCGCTCGCGCGACGCCGGCCGGTCGGCGGCGCCACCGTCCACCAGAAGAGCGCGGCCGTGCCGAAGAAGGAGAGATGCTCGATGGCGTGCATCACGGGCTGCTCGAGCGCCGCCTGGTACGGCGCGGGGAAATGCCAGAACCAGAGCGCCGCCGTGTGCGCCGCGAACACCACGCCCGGCGCAGCGGCCGTGTGCGCGATCGCTCGCAGCGCGGCGCGGCGATGCCACCAGCGGGCGAGTGCACGGCGGCGGGCACGCGGCAGCGCCCACAGCATCGGCAGCACCGGTGCGCCGAGCACGCAGCAGGGCGCGGCCACGAGGATGAGCAGCAGATGCTGAACCATGTGTCCGCTGAACAGTGCCTCGGCCATGGCATCGAGCGGTGATGCGAGAGCGACGGCGAGGGTGAGGATGCCGATGAAGAAGGCAGTCACCTGGCGATGCGTCACTCCGCGCCCCCGACCGGCGCTGCGCCACAGCGCTCGCACGCCGACGGCGTACCAGAGCGCGGGCAGCACAAGCAGGGCGAGCTCCAGCGGGCCCGCGCCCCAGTGGTGCCAGACCTCGTGCGGGCTCACAAGGCGCAGAGCTCCGGCGACAGGATGAACGGCGCGATGAGCCGCAGCACGATGCCATAGGAGAACAGCGCGCAGACGAGCAGGCCAGCGCGCGCCATGAACCGGCGCCGATCGAGAACGGTGTCGCCCCGTCCAGTGTCCGAGCCCACGCTGGCGTGCGCGCGCCAGGCACTCACCCCGCCGGCGAGCGACAGGGCGAGCAGCACGAGGCCCGTGAGCGCCAGCAGGACGCCGATGCCGCTCCAGGCGCGGAACGTCCGCCCCACCAGCGCCGCGCAGTAGTCATGGTGCAGCGCGATGCTCGTCAGCGCGTCGACCGACCACGCGACGGGCGGGGCGAGGACGGCGAACCAGAGCGCGCGGTCTCCCGCCGCGGGCGGCGGCGCGATCCGCGCGCGGGCCACGGCGGGGTTCGCGGCGGCGTACACCTGTAGATCGCTCATCGGGCGCCCGTCCTCAGAAGAGACGAGGTGAGAGGTAGAGCGCGGCGAGGATGACCAGCCACACTCCGTCCACGAAGTGCCAGTACAGCACCGCATTGGAGACGGCGTCGTGTCGCTCGGCGTCGAAGTGCCCGAGCCACGTGCGCGCCTGCACGTAGAGGTTCATCAGGAGTCCGCCGGCGACGTGCGCGCCGTGAAAACCGGTGATGGTGATGAAGAGCGAGTCGTACGCGCTCGTCGTGGCGCCGGTCTCGCGGCTGGCGTACTCGGTCGCCTGCACGAGCAGGAAGGCCACGCCAAGCGCAAACGTGACGGCGAGCCCGATGCGCAGGCGGCGGTCGTCGCCGCCCTCGATGCCCGCCTCGCCCCACCACGCCGCGACGCTGCTCGAGAGGAGCAGCGCGGTCATGATGAGGGGGCGGGTGAGCGGGACGTACTTCCCTCCCTCGGCGCCGAACGCCTCCACGCTACCCCGGAGGAAGAAGTAGGCGCCGATGAAGCTGGCGAACAGCATTCCCTCGGTGGCACAGAGGAAGACCATTCCCCACCAGCCGGGGGAGCGGGTGCCGGTGAGGCGGATGGGGAGCGCGCCGGCCCGCGCCGGCTCGCGCGGCTCGCGCGGCTCGCTGTAGGCGGCGGTGCTCACGCGACGCTCCGCGGCGGCGGGAAAGTGACCGCTGTGGGCCACAGCCAGCCGGCGATCGCGCCGAGCGTGACGAGTACCGCGATCGCCGTCCACACCGGCGCCTTGAAGAGGAGCGCCGCGAACAGCCCCGTGAGCGCGAGGGCGAGGATCAGTGGCCAGAGGCTGCCCTCCGGCATGCGCAGCACCGCCTGCGGGTCGGCGTCGAGCAGCGTGCTCTCGAGCGTCTCCTTCCCCTCGTCGAGCACGCGCCAGCCGGGCAGCGTCACGATGGCGGGGACGGTCGCTCCGTCGCGGCGATGATCGCTGTGTTCGGCCGAGCGGGCGGTGGCGCGCGTCGGGTCGGCGAGCGCGAGGTCGTCCTCGCCGGCGGGACCGAGCAGCGCGTCGTGCACCTCCCACAGTGGATCGCGTCCGCGCACGGTGGGGATGACCGTGAAGTTGTACTCCGGGGGTGGCGAGCTGGTGGACCACTCCAGCGTGGCGGCGCCCCATGGGTTGGCCGGTGCGAGGGCGCCGCGCCGCGCGCTCCAGAGCACGTTGATGATGAACAGCAGCACGCCCGTGACCGTGACCAGGGCGCCGATCGACTCGGCCATGTTGAGCCAGTCCCAGCCCATGCCGGCGGGATAGGTGTAGACGCGGCGCGGCATGCCGCGCAGCCCCACCACGTGCATCGGGAAGAAGGTGAGGTTCACGCCGACGAAGAGCACCCAGAAGTTCCAGCGGCCGAGCCGCTCGCTCAACATCCGGCCCGTCATCTTGGGCAGCCAGAAGTAGAAGCCGGCCAGCACGGGGAACAGGTTGATGCCGATCAGCACATAGTGGAGGTGCGCCACCACGAAGTAGGTGTCGGTCGCCTGCCAGTCGAAGGGCACCGACGCGGTCATCACCCCGCTCACGCCACCGATGACGAACAGGCAGATGAAGCCCAGCATGAACAACATCGGCGTGGCGAGCACGTGTCGGCGCGCCGCCCAGATGGTGGCGAGCCAGGCGAAGATCTGGATGCCGCTCGGGATGGAGACGCCCATGCTCGCCGCGCTGAAGAAGGCGGTGGAGAGGGCCGGCATCCCGGTGGCGAACATGTGATGCGCCCACACGCCGAAGCCGAAGATGCCGGTGCTCACGGTGGCGAGGGCCACGTACACGTGTCCCACGATCGGACGGCGGCAGAAGGTGGGGATGATCATCGACGCCATGCCGGTGGCGGGCAGGACGACGATGTAGACCCACGGATGGCCGAACACCCAGAACAGGTGTTGCCACAGCAGCGGCGATCCGCCGCGGATGGGATCGTAGAAGTGGGTACCGAACCGCCGGTCGAGCTCGAGGAAGATGAGCGCCGCGGTGAGCGCCGGCATGGCGAACACCATCGACACCGACGTGGTGAGCGTGCTCCACATCAGCAGTGGCATGCGGCTCACCGACATGCCGGGACAGCGCGTCTTGAGGATGGTGACGATGAAGTTGATCGCGCCGGCGGTGGTGGAGATGGTGAGGAAGAGCAGCGCCAGCGCGTAGAAGTCCATGTTGAGCTGCGGCGAGTACTGCGCGTTGGTGTAGGGCACGTAGGCGAACCACCCGCCGTGCGGCATCACCCCGCCGAGGGCGCTGCTGTAGATGAACAGTCCCGAGAGGAGGAAGGTCCAGTACGAGAAGGCGTTGAGCCGGGGAAACGCCATGTCGCGTGCCCCCAGCATGAGCGGCACCAGATAGTTGCTGAAGCCACTCAGGACGGGCGACGCGTACCAGAAGATCATCGTCGTGCCGTGCATGCTGAACAGCTGGTCGTACGCCTCGGGCGAGAGCAGCCGGCTCTCGGGACGCGCGAGCTGCGCGCGCATGGCGCCCGCTTGCAGGCCGCCGAGGAGGAGGAAGGCGAAGGCGGTGGCGAGATAGCGCAGGCCGATCGTCTTGTGATCCACCGTCGTCAGCTTTCCGTAGAGCGAAGCGGGGGTGCGCCACGTCTCGTCGAGTCGCGCCGCGAGCGACCGGATCTCCACTCGTTCGACCGTGCCGGCCATCCGCTCTCCGCTCACTTGAGGCTCTCGAGGTAGGTGACGATCGCCTCGAGGCGCGCCGCGTCGAGCGGCACGGCCGGCATCCTGGTGCCGGGCTTGAGGCGATCCGGGTTCGCGATCCAGCCGGCCAGGTTGCCGCGGGTGTTCGGCAGCGTGCCGGAGGCGATGGTGAGCCGCGACGCGATGTGCGTGAGATCGGGCCCCACCCGCCCCTGCGCCTGGGTACCGCGCACGGTGTGGCAATAGACGCACTGCGTTCCGAGGAAGGCGTGCTCGCCCTGCAGCGTCGCGGAGTCGCTCGGCGGCGCCGACGTGGCGCGCTCGTTCTCCATCCAGCGCGCGAAGTCGCCGTCTGCCTGCGCCACCACGCTGAGCGCCATGTGCGCATGCTGCACGCCGCAGTACTCGGCGCAGGCGCCGCGCCACGTACCCGGCGCATCCGCCTGGAGCCAGGTGGTGTTCGTCACGCCGGGAATCGCGTCGGTCTTGCCCGCGAGATTGGGCACCCAGAAGCTGTGGATCACGTCGTCCGAGCGGAGCAGGATCTTCACCGCGCGACCGACGGGAAGATGGACCTCATCGGCGGTGCGGATCTGCTGGTCGGGGTAGCGGACCTCCCACCACCACTGGTGCCCGATCACCTCGATCGTGAGCGGCGGCCGGCCGTCGAGCGTCGAGCGCCGATAGGCGCCGAGCGTCAGCACGAAGATGCCGGCGAGGATCAGGGCCGGCACGGCGGTGCCGCCGTAGAGGATCCAGGCCCGCTCGTTCACCTCGCGCGGCGGGCCATCAACGGGCGGAGCGTTGCGATCGCGCCAGAGGGGATAGAGCAGAAGCGACATCACCACCGCGAACACGACCGTGGCGATCGCGATCATCGTCCAGCCGAGCGAGGCGAGGCGCGACGCCATCGGACCGGCGGGCTCGAGCACCGACGGCGCGCGGTCGTAGAGCACGCGGAGCTGCGCGGCGAGCGGCGCGACGATCAGGGCGGTGAGGGCGTGCGCGCTCACGGGATGCTCGTCCGCGCCGAGGCACGCCAGTCGTGCGGCGCGTGCAGCCGGTGGCCGCCCGGCCAGGGCTCGCCGCGCGTTCCGCTGATAGCCCAGACGTAGGCGGCGATGGTGCGTACCTCGCCGGCGTCGAGATCACCGTGCTGCCCGCGCGGCGGCATCGCGATCGGCGAACGGGTTCGCCGGTCGGGCATGCCGATCTCGATCAGCGAGTCGAGCGCGTTCCAGTCGCCGGGCGGTACGAAGGAGAGCCCCGCGGTGAGCGTCTTGCCGCGGGCGGGCAGGCCCTGCGCTTCGGAGCCGTGGCAGTTCACGCAGCCTCCCTTGCCGTGAAAGAGCCGGTCGCCGTCGTGAATCATGTCGCGCGTCATTCCATAGGGAAGGGCCGGCAGGGTGTCGGGCTGCGCCTCCTCGTCCGTGTCGAAGGTACGGGTCGGCAGCGCGAGCTTGGCGGAATCGGGGCGGGCGTCGAGGTCGGCGGCGAGATACCGTTCCGGCGCCACCTCGTCGCGATCGACCTGGGCGGCACGATCGGCATTGGCCGGCGGCGCCGCGCAGGCGGACGCGAGCCACACCACCGTTGCGCCGAGCACCGCGGCGCTTCGAGAATGCCGCGTGATGATCATGCCCATGGCGCGGGACCGCGCGCGCGCGCTCATCGCCGCGACAGGATGGCGGACGACGCCGAGCCGGGGCTGGCCGGCACGGCGAAGCTCGCGTCGTGGGCGCCGGCGGCGGGCAGGGCGAACACCAGGAGCTCGTCGCCGCGCGGCGCGTTGATCTGCAGGTTGCCGCCCGCCGCCACCGCCACGTACTGTCGGCCGTCCAGCATGTAGCTCACCGGCGGTGCATTCACGCCGGCGGGTGCGACGTACGTCCAGAGGATCCGGCCGGTGCGGGCGTCGATCGCGAGGAAGCGTCGGTCCTTGGTGCCGACGAACACCACGCCGCCGGCGGTCGCCATCGCGCCGCCGACCATCGGGTGCGGCACGGTGTCCTGCCACGCGATGCGTCCCGTGTTGAGGTCCACCGCCGTGAACGAGCCGTAGTCCTTCTTTGGCTCGGCCGAGTACCACACGCCGGTGAGATAGCTCGCCGGCGCCGCATACTTCTCGGGGCGGAGCTTGTAGACGTCGTGCTCGTTCAGGCCGAGCACGTACATGTAGCCCGTCTGCGGACTGTAGGCGGTGGGCGACCACTCGGAGCCGCCGTTGCCACCCGGTAGCACGCGTACGCCGGCGCGCGTGGCCCGGGTGAACATGTCCTTCTGCTCCACGAACGCGTCGGTGCGGCGGATCGGCTTGCCGGTGGCGCGATCGAGCACGTACACCCAGCCCGTCTTCCCCGCCTCGGCCACCGCTGCCACCGTGCGCCCCGTCGAATCCCGCACGTCCACGAGCACTGGTGGGCTGATGGGATCGTAGTCCCAGGTGTCGTGCGGCACCTGCTGGAAGAACCAGCGCAGCCGGCCCGTGCGGAGGTCGAGCGCGACGATGCAGTCGGTGTAGAGGTTGTCGCCCGGCCGCACGACGCCGTCGACGTCCGGGCTCGGGTTGTTCACGGTGAGGATGAGCAGTCCCCGCGCCGTATCGACGGCGGGCGCCTGCCACACCGAGCCGCCGCCGCGCTGCCAGGCATCGGCGTAGCGGGCGCTGTCGCGCTTCTCCTGGACGACATCGCGGTTCATCGGCGTGCCGAAGGGATCCGTGGTGTGCCAGGTGCCCCACCATCCGCCTTCGTCCGGGCTCGGGATGGTATACCACCGCCAGACGAGGGCGCCGTCGTTGGCGTCGAACGCCGTGACGCGCCCGCGGATGCCGTACTCCGCGCCGCTGACTCCGATGAACACCTTTCCGTCGGCGACCACCGGCGCCATGGTGATGCTGTATCCCTTCTTGTTGTCGGCCACCTGCACCGTCCAGGCGGGATGGCCGTCCGCGGTGTCGAGCGCCACGAGCTGGGCGTCGAGGGTGGCCATGTAGACGCGGCCGCCGTAGTACGCCGCGCCGCGGTTGACCGGCCCGCAGCAGACAGTCGTGGTGCCGAGCGGATGTTCGTATTCCCATTTCTTCGCGCCCGTCGCGGCGTCGAGCGCGATCAGGTGGTTCATCGCCGTGGTCACGTACATCGTCCGTCCGACGATGAGCGGACTGGTCTCGAACGATTCGGTGATCCCCGTCTTGAAGTGCCAGGCGAGCGCGAGCTGCGGCGCGTTGGCGGCGGTGACCTGCGCCAGCGGCGAGTATCGCTGGTTGGAATAGTCGCGCCCGTAGCTCGGCCACTGGTTGCCGTCGGCCATCGCCGCGCGAAGCGCGGCGTCGTGACCGGCCCGGTGCGTCTCGGGCACCGCGCCCTCGGTGCGCGCGCAGCCGGCGAGGAGGGCGAGCGACAGCGACACGGCGAGGCCCGATCGGGCGCCGTATGGGCGCCGGGCGATCGTGGTGCGTGGTTCGGGAGTAGGGCTCATGGTCTCGACACGCCGTGGTTCGTGCTGCGCGCCGTGCCGCTCACCTGCTCCGGCGTGGGAGTGGGCACCATGCCGCGCACGCGCACCGGCTTGGACGGCGCCGTTCCCGCGGTGGAACCCGGCGGCGCGAGGTTGGCGTGCGACGCGTGGCCACCGACCCATGGCTCGCCGCGCACCCCGCTGATCGCCCACACGTACGCCGCGAGGCGCAGCGTCTCGTCGGCCGCGAGGTCGCCGCGCGCGCCGCGCGCCGGCATGGCGATGGGACTGCGGGTGAGCGCGTCGGGCAGGCCGGCGGTGATCAGCGAGTCGATCGAGCGCCACTCGTGCTGGGCGTAGAACAGCGCGCTCGTGATGCCGTCGCCGGCGGCGGGCAGACCCTGCGCCTCCGCCCCGTGGCAGGCGAAGCAGCCGCCACGGCCGTGAAACAGCCGATCGCCCTCGACCAGCATCTCCACCGTCATCCCGGTCGGGAGCGGGGGCAGCGCCGCGGGCTGCATCTCCTCGTTGGTCTCGACGGTGAGCGCGGTCGCGGACGTCGCAGGCGTCGCAGACGCGCGCTGCGAACGCTGCGCCATCAGCGTCGGGGCGGCGGCGATCGGTGAGACGAGGCAGGTGATGATGACGGAGAGAGCGCACATCCTCGCCGCATGCGGCCGGTGGCGGCGGCTCATCGGCCACCGCGCGGCAGCGCGAACACGAGCAGCGCGTCGCCGCGGTGGCTGTTCACGTTCATCGCCCCCGTGGCGGTGACCGCCACGTACTGCACGCCGTCGAGCATGTAGGAGATGGGCGGCGCGTTCACACCCGCCGGTGCGGCGCCGGTCCACAGCTGCCGCCCCGTGCGTGCGTCGTACGCCGCGATCTTGTCGTCCGAGAGGCCGGCGAACAGCACGCCGCCCGCGGTGACGGTCACGCCGCTCAGCAGGGGCATCACCGTCGGCGTCTGCCATACCACCTTGCCGGTGTTGAGGTCCATGGCGGTGATGATCCCCGAAGTGCCGGTGGCGGCACCGGTGACGCTGCCGCCCCACCACTGTGCCGGCGGCCGCAGCGGCTCGGGCGATTTCTTGTACAGCATCGGCAGCACGTTCGACGCCAGGTAGAGCCAGCCGCTGCGCGGGTCGTAGGCGGTGGGCGACCAGTCGGTCCCGCCGAGGGTACCCGGCATGATCATCACGCCCTGCGCCGTCGGCGGCGAGAAGAGGTTCTTCGTGGGCAGGTACATGTCCGAGCGGCGGATCGGTCGGCCGGTGCGGCGGTCGAGGACGTAGACCCAGGGCACCTTGCCAGCCTGCGCCACCGCCGGCACCATCGTCCCCGACGCGTCGCGCACATCCACCAGCACCGGCGGCGGCGAGGGATCGTAGTCCCAGAGGTCGTGCGCCACCATCTGGTAGTACCAGCGCACCTTGCCGGTCCGCACGTCGAGCGCCACCACGCAGTCGGTGTAGAGGTTGTCGCCCGGCCGTTCGGTGCCGTCGAGATCGGGTGCCGGATTGCCGACGTTGACGAACAGCAGACCGAGCGCGGGATCATAGGCCGGGTGGTGCCAGGCCGGTCCGCCGCCATGCTGCCAGCTGTCGGGGTACCTGGCGCTGTCGGCGCGCTCGCGCGGGATGTCGCGCGACCACGAGGTGCCCCACTCGTCGTGCTCGCGCCACGGACCCCACCACCCGCCGTCGGCGGGACTGGGGATCGTGTACCAGCGCCAGACGCGGACGCCGGTGGCGGCATCGTACGCGTCGACGTAGCAGCGACAGCCCTGCTCGCCCCCGCTCACGCCGGCGATCACCCTGCCGTCCACGGCGAGCGGCGCCCCGGTCATGTGATAGCCCGCCTCGTTGTCGCCGACCTGCACGTCCCACTGCTTGCGGCCGGTGGCGGCGTCGAGCGCCACGAGGCGTGCGTCTGCCGTTGCCATGAACACCCGGCCGCCGTAGACCGTGACGCCCCTGTTGACCGGACCGCAGCAGTCCACGGTGGTCTTGTAGTCGTGGACGTACTCCCACCGCACGCGGCCGCTGCGCGCGTCGAGCGCCAGCACGTGGTTCAGGGCGGTGCTCACGTACATCGTGCCGTCCACCACGAGCGGGTTGCTCTCGGACGAGTGAGGGATCCCGGAGTGGTTCACCCAGGCCGGGATGAGCGAGGCCACGTTGGCGACGGTGATCTGCGCGAGCGGCGCGAAGCGGGTGTTGGCCAGATCGCGCCCGTACGTCGGCCACGCGCCGCTGTCGGCGATGGCGCGCACCTGGGCGGCGTCGGCCTCCTGCGCCGACGGCCCGCCCGCCGCCGACCCGCCCGCGTCACCGGCGTCGTGCGCGACGCGACACGCCGTCAGGAGCAGCGCGATGACGAGCGCCCGCGCGAGCAGCGCCGAGGCGGCGGGACGCCGCGGCTGTGGCATTCGCCGCCATACATTGATCTGCTGAACGGATGTCATGGGCAGCGCGATTGAAGAGCGAGCGCGATTCGCGACGCGAACGCACCGCATACCGCGCGCCAACTGCTGCGTCGTTGGAGCAGCAGTCGGCCGATGGACGCCGAATTGCTGTAATCGCGACGGTCGAACCGAGCGCGGCCCGGATCGGTCTCTGGTGAAGGCGCGAGCGAGCTTCTCTTCTCATGTCGCGACGTGGAGGATGGAGACGGTCATGACGCGAGCGACGCGCGCCGACGTGGTGGCGGCCCTGCGAAACCGGATCGTCAGCGGGCTGCACGTGGGCCGGCTCGCCGGCGGCGAGCGGCTTCCCAGCACGCGCTCGCTGGCGGCGGAGTTCCAAGTCAACGAGCGCGTGGTGCTCGCGGCGCTGCGGGTGCTCGCCGACGAGGGCTTCGTCGACCTCCGGCCCCGCTCGGGAGCGTACGTCGTGCCGCCGCATCCGTCGGCCGGCGATGGGATCCCCGATCTCAACGCCTGGCTGGTCGGAATGCTGGTGCAGGCC
>JBBQYZ010000038.1:0-11111 GCA_038208205.1 Gemmatimonadales bacterium
CTCAGCGACTTCCTGCTCTGGGAGTGCGCGTATGCCGAGCTGCTCTTCGTCGCGAAGATGTGGCCCGAGTTCACGGCGGAGGACCTCGCCGAAGCGCTGGCCGATTTTCGCCGCCGCGATCGCCGGTTCGGGCTGGCGCCCGAGCAGGTCGCCTCGTGACGTTGCCCTGAGGCCGCAGCTCGGCTGCGAGCGGGGGTGCGTCGGGCGGAGGTCAACTAACGCCTCCCGCAGCCGATACTGGTCGTGAGCGCCCACCACTCACGACTTGCGATGTCCACACACCCGCGCGTGCTCGTCGTCGATGCGAACGACGGGGCCGCCACGAGCATGATGCAGCAGCTCGGCCCCGCCGGGTACGAGACCAGCCACGCCTCGACCGTCGTCCGGGCGGTTGAGCAGCTCGGCCGTGCGGGTGCCGACGTCGTCCTGCTCGCGTTTCAGTCGATCGGTCTGGGTGGGCTGACGCAGCTGGCGAGCGTCGCGGACGAAGCGCAGCTGGTGATGCTCGCCTCACCGGACGATCGTGACGCGGCGCGTTGCGCCCTTCGGCTCGGCGCCTGCGACGTCGTGGACGGACGGGAGCTCGAAGGGTTGTTGCACGCCGTCGAGCGGGCCGCACGCGAGCGGCACCTGCGACGTGAGCTGGCGCTGCTCCGATCGCGAGTGCACGACGCAGCGCGTCAGGCGCTCGTCGGCCGATCGGCCGCGATCGAGCACGTGCGCGAGCTGGTGGGCCGCGCCGCGGCGTCACGAGTCACGGTGCTCGTCACCGGGGAGGCAGGTACAGGGAAGGATGTCGTTGCGCGTCTGGTGCACGATCTTTCGGACCGTGCCGGCGGGCCGTTCATCGTGGTGCGCTGCGAAGGCGCCGCGCCGCGGGTCCTGGAGGAGGAGCTGTTCGGCGCGGCGCGGGGCGGGCTGCTCGAGACGGCGCGCGGCGGCACGCTCGTCCTCGACGAGGTCGGCGCGATCCCGCGCGCACTGCGCGCTCGGCTGGCGCAGACGCTCGTGGAGCGGGTCGTCCGTCGGGAAGGGACCGCGTGCGGTGTGCCGGTGGATGTCCGACTCGTACTGACGACGCGCGAGTCGAACGCGGCGTTCGCGCCCGGAGAACGAGACGAGCTACTGGGCGCGTTGACACTGCTGCCGATCGTGATTCCCGCGCTGCGCGAGCGTCGCAGCGACATTCCGCTCCTCGTCCAGCACCTCCGGCACCGACACGCCCGCGACCTCGGCATCGAGCTGCCGCCACTGTCGCCCGATGGGATGATGCCGCTGCTCGGACACGACTGGCCCGGAAACGTGCGCGAGCTGGATCACTGGATGGAGCGCAGCGTGCACGCATCGGCGAACAGCGCATCCGATGAGGTGCCCGCGGGTCGCGGCGCGCCCGCGGGCGACGCGTTCACTTTGCTGGACGAGGCCCGCCTCTCGCTGGAGCAGCTCGAGCGGGAGTATATCCTGCACGTGCTGTCGCTGGAGCAGGGACACCAGAGCCGAGCGGCCGAGCGACTGGGCATCGACCGCCGAACGCTCTATCGCAAGCTCAAGGAGTATCGGGACGACGTTGGCGCGCTGCGCCGCGCCGGCTAATTCTTGAGCAGGCGAACCGTCCCGGAGCCGGCCTCGATCCTGATGCGGCCCCTCCCATCACCGATGGTGCCATGCAGCGCGCGGCGCTCCATCCGTGCGACGCGGACCTCGAAGTCGGTGTCGATCCCACCGCTTCCCGTCTCGACGTCCACGCGCGCGCCAGTAGATGCGGGAAGGCGCAGCGTGACGCCGCCCGACCCCGCCTCGATCGACACGTCATCCACCGGGGCAAGCAGCTCCACGTCGCTGCCACCGCTTCCTGTCTCGAGGTGCAGCTTGGGCGTCTTCACGCCGGTGAGGCGCACGCCCCCCGAGCCGACGTCGGCCACGAGCTCGCGCACCTCGATCGCGCGGCCACGCACCGAGCCGGATCCGATGTCCAGGTGCAACCGATCGCCGCGCACGCCGTCCAGCACCGCTCCGCCGGAGCCTGCGTCGAGGTCGACATCACCGGTCACGTCGCTCACCTCCACTCCGCCGGAGCCCGTCTCCAGCTTCAATCCGCCGCGCACGCGCGACGCGCGCACCCTCGACGACGCGACGCTCACGTCGAGTCGTCCTTCCACGTTGTCGATGGTGGTCTCCCCCACGCCCTGACGCAGGTACAGTGTGTGGCCGGGTGGCACGATGATGCGGATGTCCGCGTGCGCATCGAGACCGTCCCCGCTGCCACGGATCTCGACACGCCGCCGGTCGCGGCCCCGTTCACGATCGTCGTCGCCGAAGGTGCCATCGTCGTTGACGCTGAAGCTCGATCGCGAATTGTTGTTGCCGGGTCGATAGACGATACGATCCCCGGGATAGCGCACTCGCAGCGCGTCGTGCCCCCGGACGACTCCAGTCTCTATCGTGAGGCGGCCGGCGTCGGCACCCCCACGAGTCACGTCGACGACGACCCGGGCTCCGGTGCCGCCTTCTACGTGCAAGGTACCCGCGAGGTTGTAGACCGCCACCTCGGTGCCAGCGAGGGTGAAGCGCTGTGATTGTTGTGCATCGAGCGCGCGCGCGGCGAGGAGCGCGGTCAGGAGAACGGCGAGTCGCGTGGGACGAATTCGCATCGAGGCCTCGGGGTCGGTGGGATTCGGCCCGGTCGGGCCGGTCCCACGGATGGGACAACCAGAGTCGCCGGGTGGTTTGAATCGTCCGGCGCCGGCCTCACCTACGGGGCGCCCCGCCGGGAGGGTTCACCTCATCCCACTTCACTTCAGGTGGTCGATCGCCCAGGTCCAGTAGATGGCGTCTTCCGGCGACATGCCGCCGCGAGGCGCGAGGCGCGCGTCGGCGTAGCCGTACTGTCCGATGTCGATCAGGTACTGGGCGCGGCTCACCAGCGTGCCCCGGCACACCTTCTCGACCGGGGGGGTGGCGCGCAGCGCGACGTGCCGCGTGGCCAGCTCATCGAGCACGGCGGCCGGGACGGACGAGATGTCGCTCGAGTACACGAACGAGAAGTAGACCAGGTAGGTGTAGAGCAGGGGCCACCGCTCGCCGAAGCGATCGAGCAGCCGCGCCCAGTCGAGCTGCGCGGCGCGCACGCGCAGCACGTGCATGATGTCCGCTCCGTCGAACCGCTCGCGCTCCATCACGAACGCCTTCTGCCAGAGCAGCTCTTCGCAGGGCACGATCTTGACCGGCATGTCCAGCACCTGGGTCTCGACGGCGTACTCGAACCAGGCGTCGTCCACCGTGCAGATGCCGTTGCCCGAGCTGAACACGAGGTCGACGAAGTCGTCGTGTTGCGATGCCTTGCCCAGCCAGTGCGGAAAGGTGAGCTCGGTGCGGTAGCCGGCATCCCGCAGCGCCTCCATCGCGCGGTCGACGTCGGCGCGGCGCAGGAAGAGATCGAAGTCCTTGGTGTTCCTGACGATCCCCGTGTACTCCAGGAAGGCGTGCGATCCGCCCACGAGGAATGGCACCGTCGCGTCGCTCAGGACATGCAGGGTGCGCCGGTAGAACGTGTTGGTGTCGTGCGCGGACTCATCGAGCGTGGACTGGCCGGCCATGGCAGTGGGCGAGAGAGTGTGACGCGCTCCGGGTGCAAGAGTGGGGCTACCGCGTCTCTGGCCCGAATCTCTCAGTAGGGGTCCCGGCCCTCACCCACTGCGCCATGCCGCCGAGCGACACGATCCGAATTGCCGCCGTGAGCGACCTCCACTACGCGAGGACGTCGCAGGGGATGCTGCAGTCGCTCTTCGCCGAGATCACCGAGCACGCCGACATCCTCGTGATACCGGGTGATCTCACCGATTATGGCCTGGCCGACGAAGCACGCGTGCTGGCGCGCGATCTCACGACCGCCGTGAAGATTCCGATCGTCGCCGTCCTCGGGAACCACGATTACGAGGCGGGCGAGCCCGGTGTCGTGCGGGACATTCTCGCCGACGCCGGTGTGCACATGCTCGACGGCGACGCGGTGGAGATCCAGGGCATCGGCTTCGCTGGCGTGAAAGGGTTCGCCGGAGGCTTCGGCCGAGGTGCGCTCGGTCCCTGGGGAGAGCCGGTCATCAAGACATTCGTGCAGGAAGCGGTGAGCGAGGCCCTGAAGCTCGAATCGGCACTCGCGAGACTGGAGTCGCCGCACAAGATCGCGGTCCTTCACTACGCGCCGATCCGCGAGACGGTCGAAGGAGAGCCGGTGGAGATTCACCCGTGGCTCGGCTCAAGTCGGCTCGAGGAGCCGCTGTCCCGCTTCGAGGTGACCGCGGTGGTCCATGGCCATGCGCACAAGGGGGCGCCGGAGGGCCGAACGTCGACGGGGATCCCGGTTTACAACGTCGCGCTTCATGTGCTCAAGTCGAACTATCCCGACCGGCCGCCCTACCGGGCGATCGAGGTGGCGAGGCACTCGGAGGGAAGGAGCAAGGCCCCGCGTACGCCAGGCCGGCGCGCCAGCGACCGGGAGGCGAACACGGCGCGAGTCGTGAAGCCCCAGGGCGATGGCGACGCGCCCTGACTACGCGTCAGCTGCCTCCGGCGTGATCGCGGCGTCGAGGTAGCTCGCGAGCTTCCCGATGTCGCGGCGCAGCTCGTGTTCTCGGCGCGGGGTCGTGAGCGCGGCGATGGCGTCCCCCAGGCTGCCGTCGAGCACGCGATAGCTCGTGGTCACGCGGACACAGGTGGCGCGCCCTCGTGGCTCGAACCGCGCAACGGCGCGGACCTCGACCGGGGCCTCGTCCGCACTCTGCCACGCGATCACGGAGTTCGGCACGTACTTCGTCGTGATCGCATCCCACTCCACGGTGCCACCCGACCGGGTGGACGCGCACCAGTGCGAGCGGCCGTCACCGAAGTCGCGTACCTCGCGGAGCGCACCGATGAAGAGGGGAAAGTTCTCGAAGTCGCGGCAGAACGCGAAGACGACATGCACCGGATGATCTACCACGAAGGAGACCGAGAGCTGGGAGGCGCGCCGCCTCGTACCGGCGCGACGGATGCCGTCCGCGAGGGGCCGATGGGCGGCGGCGCCGATCAGCGCCATTCCCCCGAGCGTCGCCGCGGCGCGCGCCCTGGCGCCCACGCCTGATCGCGCTCCGATCAGCGCCCCTCCCGCGAGACCGAGCAGCAGGGAGGCCAAAGGGTCGAGGCGAGCACGTGCCGACGCGTGTGGCACGATGGATGGTGCTGACATTGTGGCCATGGGATAAAAGAACGGGCAAGCGCGATGCCCGTGATCATGCGATCGACGACTAGAGGCGAGCGGCGGCCGCACGCACCCGGGCGAGTGCCTCCTCGGCAGTGAACCCGGCGGCGGCCAGATGGCCCATCTTCCTGCCCGGGCGCGCGCCATGCTTGCCGTAGAGAAAGAGACGGACTCCATCGTCACCCAGGGCGGCGGCAAAGTCTGGTACACGCCCCCCTTCCCACCGGTCGCCGAACAGGTTGACGATGGCCGACGGCCGAGTGGGCGACACGGCGCCCAGCGGAAGGTCACACACGGCACGCACGAGCTGCTCGAATTGGCTCGTCGGACAGGCGAGCTCCGACGCGTGGAAGGAGTTGTGCGGCCGAGGGGCGATCTCGTTGACCAACAGGCGGCCATCCCGCGCCAGAAACATCTCGACGGCGAGAATGCCCTCGAGCTCCAACGCTTCCGCGATGCCGCGGGCGATCGCAACGGCCTCCCGAACGAGGGCGGGCGCGAGCTCGCCGGGCAGGACGCTCCACGCCAGCACCTGGTGCTCGTGGTGATTCACCGCGGGTGGATACACGACCAGCTCTCCGCTGGCACGGCGCGCAACGAGCACCGACAGCTCCAGCTCCAGGTCGAGCGCCTGCTCCGCGACGGTCTCGCGTCCCCCGAGCTGATCCAGGGCAGCGGACGCGCTGTCGCCAGCACACAGGTGAAGCTGGCTGCGTCCGTCATAGCCGCCCTCGCAGGCCTTCACGAACAGCGAGGGGCCGATCTCGCGCGCCGCATCGGCCAGCGCGGCGACGCTGTCGGTGACTCGGTACGGGCCGACGGGAAAGCCGTGCTCCGCCAACCAGCGTTTCTGCCTGCCGCGGTGCTGCACGATGCGTAGAAGCGCCGCGCCGGGCCTGACCGGTGCGTGGCGAAGCGCCGCCTGGAGTGCCTCGATGGCGATCTGCTCGATCTCGATCGTGACGACGTCGCACTCGCGGGCGAGCACTTCCGCGCCGTCGGGGTCGTCGAAGGGAGCGACGACCACCCTGTCCGCGACTGGCCGCGCGGCACAGTCGGGATCTGGGTCCAGCACCTGGACGCCGTATCCGAGCGCGCGAGCGGCCAAGCCGGTCATGCGGCCCAGCTGTCCTCCGCCCAGGATGCCGATCGTGGCGGGGGGAAGGACGGCCGCTCTCACCGACTGCCGCCCGAGATGTCGGTGTCATCCAGCACCTCGGCGGTGCGAGCCGCGCGCCAGGCGCGCAGACGCTCCCGTACTTCCGGATGGCGCACGCCCACGATCGACGCGGCCAGCAGGGCGGCGTTGGCAGCACCGGGCTCACCGATGGCGAGGGTACCGACCGGTACGCCCTTCGGCATCTGGACGATGGAGAGGAGCGCATCCACGCCATTCAGCATCGTGGCCGGGATGGGCACCCCGAGCACGGGCAGCAGCGTCTTGGCGGCGATCATTCCCGGCAGGTGCGCCGCGCCGCCGGCCGCCGCGATCACGACCTCGAGCCCGCGCGCCTCGGCCGTGGAGGCGTACTCGAACATCCAGTCTGGCGTGCGATGAGCCGAGACGACGCGGACCTCGTGCGGGATCTCGAGCGCCTGCAGCACCTCGACGGCCCGCGTCATCACGGTCAGGTCGCTGCGGCTGCCCATCACCACGCCGACCCAGGGTGATCCGTCGCGGCCGGTGGGGGGGAGGGGGGGAGGGGGCATGCGCGGGGAGCGGGGGGCGGCGGGGGCGATCGCGCGGAAAGATAGCGCGGGTGGTGCTGCATGCCACCGCCGCAGGGGCCGATACTTTCGGACGGCCGCCGTCGTCTCCCCTTCGACTGTGCGCTGCACAGGTCTCGCGGGCGACGCGGCCCTCGGCCCACGCCCCTTCTCCCGTCGCATGCCCACGCCCTTCTCCCGCTTGTCCCTCGTCCGCGGCGGACTCCGCGCGCTCGCGCTGGGGTTGCCGCTCCTGCTGTCCGCTTGCTCCCGCCGCGTAGCCGTTGGTGGGGAGATCGGGATCGGCGTGGCGCTCAATCCGCAGCGCGCCGGCATGCAGTCGATCTACAACGGCGTACAGCTCGCCGTCGAGCACCTCAACGACCGCTACAAGGGCCGTTTGGGCGGAGCGCGCTTCACGCAGGTGAAGGGCGCGTCCGACGTGAGCGACCCGGTCAGGATCGCCGACACCTTCCGCGAGAATTCAGCGGTGGTGGGCGTGGTGGGTCATCCTGAGAGCGGCACGACGCTCGACGCGATCGAGGAGTACGCCGATGCGAAGAACGGCGGGCGGAACGGCGTGGTCGCCATCTCGCCGACGGGGACGAGCCCCGCGCTCTCGGGAGCGAGCCGCTGGCTGTTTCGCGTATGCCCCAGCGATGTGCAGGCGAGCGGAGCCGTCGCGCGGTATCTGCTCGACTCGATCGGCGCTCGTCGAGCCAGCATCATCTACCGCAACGACGCGTACGGAAAAGACTGGGCAAAATCGTTCAGCGACACCTACATCCGCGGCGGGGGCACCGTGGTGCAACGCGACCCCTACTTGCAGAACGTCACGTCGTGGGAGGCCTACGCGGGCTACATCAAGCTGCTGAAGCCCGACGTGCTGCTGTTTCCGGGAAGCCAGGAAGACGCGCTGCTCGCGCTGCGTGCGATGCGCGCGGCCGGCGTGACGACGCCGCTCATCGGCGGCGATGCTACCGCCGGGCTGGAGTCGAACGTCGTCGAGTTCCCCGATGTGAGGTACACGGCATTCTTCCTGGCCCGCCAGGCCACATCCCCGGAGGCGCGCGCGTTCGTCGGCGCCTATCGCGCCGCATTCAAGGAGGACCCCGATCAGCGTGCCGCGCTGGCGTACGACGCCGCGATGCTGATCGGCCGCGCCGCGGCCGAAGTGGGCTCGGACCGGGCGAAGATTCGTGACTTCATCGAAGGCATCGGTACGCGCACGCCCGCGATCGCCGGCGTAGCGGGACCGCTGGCGTTCGACGACAAGCATGATGCGATGAACAAGTCGGTGGTGATCGCGCGAGTGGGCCGATGAAGATGCCGACGACCATCCGCGGGCGACTGCGGGCGGGCTTCGGCGTGACCGTGGCACTGATCCTGGCGGCGGGCCTGCTCGCGGGGATCGCCCTGCAGCGATCGGGACGCCGCAACGAGGAGCTCGTGGCGCAGATGCGCCTCGAGCAGGAGAGCGTCCAGCAGGTCGCTTATCGGATGCTGCAGGAGGTGGCGGCGGGGATGCGCTATCTCAACACGGGCGCTGCGCCTGACGGCGCGAGATACGCTCGCCTCGCCGAGGAGGCGGATCACCTGCGACGCGCCACCGTGAAGCTGGACGCGATCTCGAGCGCGGAGCGGCAGAAGCTCGAGGAGCTCGGCACGCTGCAGGGGGCGGTTGAGGTGGGCATCGGCGTGGCCCACGCCTACCAGGCGATCGGGCGTTCCGCCGAGGCGGCGGCGGCACTGGCGAAGAACTCGGCTGCGCTCGACCAGGTGGATCGGGTGCTCGAATCGCTCCGGGCGGAAGGGCAGCGACGTACGATCGCGCGCCAACGGAGCGCGGCCAGCGCGCTCCATCGCTACGAGTCTCTGCTCGCGACCGTCGTCGTGATGGCCCTGGTCGCGGGCGTCATCTCGGCGGTGACGACCTCGCGCGCGGTGACGCGGCCGCTGCGCGCGCTGACGAGAGACATGGTGTCGATCGGCCACGGCGACCTGCGGCGCAGCGATGTGCGCCGCCAGGCGGAGGGTGCGGCCGAGTATGAAGCGTTGGCTGAAGCGTTCGACGGCGCGCGCGAACGCCTTCGCGGATTGCTGGCGGAGATGCAGCGCCAGTCGGACGACGTGGCGACTGCGGCGGCGGAGCTCGCCGCGTCGGCGGAGGGGGCATCGGAGAGCACCCAGCACGTCGCCGCCGCAGTGACGGAGATGGCGCATGGCGCCGGGATCCAGCTCGACGTGTTGAACGGTGCGGGCAGCGCCGTCGCGCAGCTCGCAGCGTCCGGTCGAACGATCGACGAGGCGGTGCGCGAGAGCCAGGCACGCGGGCGGGAGATCCGCACGTCGGCCACGTCCACGGCCGCGGAGATCGGACGCGCAGTGGACACTCTGCTCGGCGCGCGTGAGGTGTTCGACCGGAGCGCGCGCGAGATCGCGGGACTACGCGACAGCCTCAAGGTGGTGAATCAGTTCGCGGCCACCATCTCCGAGATCGCATCGCAGACGAACCTGCTCGCCCTCAACGCGGCGATCGAGGCGGCGCGTGCGGGCGACGCGGGCCGTGGCTTCGCGGTGGTGGCGGAGGAGGTGCGCGCGCTCGCCGAGGAGAGCGCGAAGGCGGCCCGCGAGGTCACGGCCAACGTCGTTCGCATCCGCGAGGGCGTACTCGGCACCTCGCGCGCCGTCGAGAACGGAACGACGCAGATGAAGGACGTGACCGCCGTGGCGGACGCGGCGCGCCAGGCGTTGACCGAGATTCAAGCTGCCGTCGGTCGCGTCGAGGAAGCGTCCGGGCGCGTGTCGGACGCGGTGTCGGGCAACGCGGCGGCGATCGCAGCTGTCGAGGAGGCGATTGCCAAGGCCGGCGATACCGCGCAGAGCCACGCTGCCTCGGCAGAGCAGGTGGCCGCCGCGACCGAGCAGACGTCGGCGTCGGTAGAAGAGCTGGAGGCAACCTCGCACATGCTCAACGATTCGGCGCGCCGGGTGCGCGAGCGGGTAGGCGAGTTTCAGCTGGAGTAGGAGCCGCCGACCCCTGTCGCGCCGGCGGGTCCAAAGGTGTGGTACGATGTCGACACCGGGCCTCTCGCGACGTAGCCGCTGGCGCGCGCCGGGCAGCCAATTCCTTGCGCTGCAACGGCTTCGGTCTGGAGCTGGGGATGGCCGTGGCCTTGCTCGGTGGGGTGAGGAAATCGCTGCATCCTCATCATTGCCACCGGCTTCCGCCACGGCGACATGCCGCCCTACCCTGGCCCTCTCGCCCCTTGCCTCGGTCGTCTCGCGACGACCCGCCGCCGGCGCGTCGTCGAACATCGTCGGACGGCCCGGGTGAGCCACATCGTGTGAGCCACCCAGCAGGACGAGCGGAGCGGAGTGCAGGGTTCCGGGCGGCGGTGCAGGCCGCCCGGGACGTCCCACCGATACAGGAACGCCCCACCGCGCAATGCGCGGTGGGGCGTTCGTTGCAAGCTCCCCAGGTAGGACTTGAACCTACGACCCTCCGATTAACAGTCGGATGCTCTGACCAACTGAGCTACTGGGGAATGGTATGGTGCAGACCCGAAATTTAGCGGCGAGCGGGGTGAAGTCAATCACGTGCGGTGGTGGGTCGCGCACGGTTGGTGACGAACCCGGCTCGCGTCATGATGCCTTCGCACGCTTCCGGCTGGTGGACGCAATGCTCGGCTTCCCTGTGTGCGCAGCGCGGCGGGCGCCGGACGGCTGGTTCCAATCCGGAAGCACCGTACGCAGCCACTCGCCCGTGTGCGAGCCCACGACCGCCGCGACTTCCTCCGGCCGTCCCATCGCCACAACCTCGCCGCCGCCGGATCCCGCCTCGGGACCGAGGTCCACGACCCAGTCCGCGAGCTTGATGACGTCGAGGTTGTGCTCGATCAGCACGAGCGTGTGGCCGGCGTCGACGAGCCGATCGAAGACGGTGGCCAGCTTGCGAATGTCCTCGAGGTGGAGACCGGTCGTGGGCTCGTCCATGATGTACAGCTTCCGCCCTGACTTCCTCGCGCCAAGCGTGAGCTCGCGCGCGATCTTGAGCCGCTGCGCTTCGCCGCCGGACAGCGTGGTGGCCGGCTGCCCCAGCGTGAGGTAGCCGAGTCCCACCTGCTGCAACTGCCAGAGCGCCTGTCCGAGTTTTTCTTCGTACGGGAAG
>JBBQYZ010000039.1:0-10975 GCA_038208205.1 Gemmatimonadales bacterium
CGTCGCATCGAAGCGGAAGATTCCGGGGTCGCGGTGATCAAGTTTCGATCCGGGACGCTCGGCGTGCTCGAGGTGAGCGTGCTCACCTATCCGCGCAACCTCGAGGGGTCGATCAGCCTGCTCGGCGAGAAGGGCTCGGTCAAGATCGGCGGCACGGCGGTGAACAAGGTGGAGCACTGGACGTTCGACCAGTACGACGACGACGACAAGGCGATCGAGACCGCTGCCACCACGCCGCCGAACGTGTACGGGTTCGGACACGAGGCGTACTACCGGAACGTGCTCGCGGTGCTCCGTGGCGAGGCCAAGGCCGAGACGGACGGCCGCGCCGGTCGCAAGTCGCTCGAGATCATCCTGGGCATCTACGAGTCGGCAAAGACGGGGCGCGAGGTGCCCATCCCGCTCCGTACCCGGGTCTGACCCCGGTTATACTTCCTCGGTTCGTCCTCCCCATTTCCCGACCGCCCCGTCCGACCATGGCCGTCCCCCTTCTCGACCTGCGCGCGCAGCATGCGACGATCCGCGACGAAGCCGTCGCGGCGATCATGCGCGTCGTCGATGCGCAGGCCTTCATTCTCGGCGAGCCGGTCGCGGAGTTCGAGCACGCGGTCGGCGGCCTGTCGCGTGCCAGTCACGCGATCGGCTGTGCCAACGGCACTGATGCGATCCTGCTCGCGCTGCGCGCGCTCGACGTGGGACGCGGGGACGAGGTCGTCACGACGCCCTTCACGTTCTTCGCGACGGCGGGAACGATCCACAACGTGGGCGCGACGCCAGTGTTCGTCGACATCGAGCCCCGCACATACAACATCCTGCCGGCCGCGGCGGCAGCGGCGCGCACCAGCCGCACGAAGGCCGTGATCCCGGTCGACCTGTTCGGGCAGATGGCGGCGGTCGAGGAGATCGCCGCGGCGATGCCGGGTCTTCCCGTGATCGAGGACGCGGCGCAGTCGATCGGCGCGCGCCGAAAGGTGAAGGGCGAGTGGCGGATGGCGGGTGAGATAGCGACGATCGGGACCATCAGCTTCTTACCGTCCAAGAAACTAGGCGGCTACGGCGACGGCCGCATGATCGTGACGCAGGACGACGCACTCGCCGAGCGTCTGAGGCGGCTGCGCGTGCACGGCGGGGCGAAGCAGTACTTCCACGACGAGGTCGGGTACAACAGCCGGCTCGACGCCCTGCAGGCCGCGATCCTGTCGGCCAAGCTGCCACACCTGGCAGGGTGGAGCGCGAAGCGGCGCGACAACGCCGCCTTCTATGACGCGGCCTTCGCCGACCTGTCGCGCGAGGGCGTGGTCGCCACGCCGTTCGTGGCGCCCGAGAACGAGTCGATCTTCAACCAGTACACCGTGCGGATCGCCGGTGGACGGCGCGACGCGCTGCAGGCCTCGCTGAAGGAGCGCGGCATCGGCACCTCGATCTACTACCCGCTGCCGCTGCACCTACAGCCGTGTTTCGCCTATCTCGGCTACAGATCGGGCCAGTGCCCGGAGAGCGAACGCGCCGCGAAGGAAGTGCTGTCTCTCCCGATCTACCCCGAACTCACTCGCCAGCAGCTCGACGAAGTCGTCGCGGGCGTGCAGGCCTTTTTCACGACGTGACATGACCTTGTCCGCGCAGCTGCTGAAAAAGATTCACGATCGCTCCGCCACGGTGGGGGTCGTCGGCCTCGGGTATGTGGGACTGCCGCTCGCGGTCGAGTTTGCGAAAGCGGGCTTCACGGTTGTTGGCTTCGACGTCAGCCAGCGCGTCGTCGACCTGCTCAGCGAGGGCACGTCGCACATCCAGGACGTGCCGAGCGCTGAAGTCGCGGCGCTCGTGAAGCGCGGTCTGTTCACGGCGACGACGGACGAGGCATTGCTCACGCGCTGCGACGCGATCTCGATCGCGGTGCCGACGCCCCTCGGCAAGACCCGCGATCCGGACATGAGCTACGTGCAGGCGGCGACCGCCACGCTGGTGCGCCAGGCGCACCCGGGGCTCCTCGTGGTGCTCGAGAGCACGACGTACCCGGGAACGACGCGCGAGGTGCTGCAGCCGGTGTTCGAGAAGGCGGGCTTCGTCGTCGGCCGCGATGTGTTCCTCGCCTTCAGCCCCGAGCGGGTGGACCCGGGCAACCCGAAGTACCACACCAAGAACACTCCGAAGGTGGTCGGGGGCATCACGCCGACCTGTACCGACGCGGCGGTCGCGCTCTACGAGAGCTGCATCGACACGGTGGTGCGCGTGTCTTCCACCGAGACGGCGGAGCTGGTAAAGCTGTTGGAGAACACCTTCCGCTCGGTCAACATCGCGATGGCCAACGAGATGGCGATCGTGTGCGACAAGCTCGGCGTCGACGTCTGGGAGGTGATCGATGCGGCGGCGACCAAGCCGTTCGGCTTCATGAAGTTCACCCCCGGGCCGGGGATCGGCGGCCACTGCATCCCGCTCGATCCGCACTACCTCGCCTGGAAGATGCGGACACTCAATTACAAGACGCGGTTCATCGACCTGGCCGGCGAGGTCAATACGGCGATGCCCAACTTCGTGGTGGCCAAGGTCGCGCGCGCCCTGAACGACGATCGCAAGGCGGTGAACGGCAGCCGCGCCCTCGTGCTCGGCGTCGCCTACAAGCGCGACATCAACGACGTGCGCGAGAGTCCCGCGCTCGACGTGATTCGCCTGCTGGAGGCGGACGGCGCCACGGTCCGCTATCACGATCCGTACGTCCCGCACATCCGGGAGGACGGGCACGAGTGGTCGAGCGTCGAGCTCACCGACGACGAGCTCGCCCGAGCCGATGTCGTGGTGATCGTCACGGATCACACGTCGGTCGACTATCAGCGCGTCGTGAACCGCGCGTCGCTGATCGTGGACACGCGCAATGCGACCAAGTCCACGGCGAAGACCGGGGCGCGCGTCGTGTCGCTGTCGAGCGTCACGGTGCAGGGGCACGAGACCGTCTAGCCCGTTCATCCCGAGCGCCGCCTGTGAACATCACCGTAATTGGAAGCGGCTACGTCGGCCTCGTCGCCGGCGCCTGCTTCGCCGAGACAGGGAATCCCGTCGTGTGCGCGGACGTCGACGAGCACAAGATCGATGGCCTGAGGGCGAACGTCATGCCGATCTACGAGCCCGGTCTCGACGGGCTCGTGGAGCGCAATCAGCGGGAGGGCCGGCTGGCCTTCACCACCGACGTCCCGGCCGCGATCGCGTCGGCGGACGTCGTGTTCATCGCCGTCGGCACACCCCCCGACGAGGACGGCTCGGCTGACCTGCGCCACGTCATCGCCGTGGCGGAGCAGATCGGCCGGCACATGACGCGCGAGCTGGTCGTCGTGACCAAGTCGACGGTCCCCGTCGGGACGGCGGCGAAGGTGTCGGAGGCGGTCGCCGTCCATGCCCGCTTCGCCTTTCACATGTGCTCCAACCCGGAGTTCCTCAAGGAGGGCGCGGCGATCGACGATTTCATGAAGCCTGACCGTGTGGTGATCGGCGTGGAGACCGACGTGGGACGGAGCGCGATGGCGGAGCTCTATGCACCGTTCGTCCGGACGGGCAAGCCGATCATCTTCATGGACATTCCCTCTGCGGAGATGACGAAGTACGCCGCGAACGCGATGCTCGCCACGCGCATCTCATTCATGAATGAGATGGCGGCGCTCTGCGAGCGCGTGGGCGCCGATGTCGACAGCGTACGGAAGGGCATCGGATCGGATGGCCGGATCGGACCGGCGTTCCTGTTCCCGGGTCCGGGGTACGGAGGCTCGTGCTTTCCCAAGGACGTCAAGGCGCTGGTGCGCGCCGCGATGGACTGCCGCGTTCCACTGCGCGTGCTCGCCGCGGTCGAGCAGGCGAACGACGCCCAGAAGCAGGTGCTCTTCACCAAGCTGCTGGCGCTCAGCGGCCCCCTGCGAGGAAAGCGCGTTGCCCTGTGGGGCCTGTCGTTCAAGCCGAACACCGACGACATGCGGGAGGCGCCCTCGCTCGTACTGATCGGCGCGCTGCTCGAGGCGGGCGCCGTGGTCGTCGCCCACGACCCCGTCGCCATGCCCGAAACGAGGCGCCGGCTCGGTACGCGGATCACTTACGCCGAGAGCGGCTACGACGCGCTCGACGGCGCGGACGCCCTCGTCGTCGTCACGGACTGGAACGAGTATCGGCACCCGGACTTCGCGCGCATCAAGCGTACGCTGCGCACTCCCGTGCTCGTCGACGGCCGCAACCTGTACGACGCGCGAAAAATGCGCGCGCTCGGATTCACCTACGACTCCATCGGCCGCGGGGCCGCATCGTGAGAGTGCTCATCACCGGCGCGGCCGGCTTCCTCGGCTCGCACCTGACCGACCGCTTTCTCGCCGAGGGGCACAGTGTCGTCGGGCTCGACAACTACGTCACCGGCAGCCCTGACAACCTCGCCCACCTCGCGTCCGAGCAGCGGTTCGAGTTCGTCCAGCACGACATCTCCACGCCGGTCCTGATCGCCGGCGCGCTCGATGGCGTGCTGCATCTCGCGTCGCCCGCCAGCCCGATCGATTACCTGGAGCTGCCGATCGAGACGCTCAAGGTCGGCTCGCTCGGCACTCACAATGCGCTCGGCATCGCCCGCGCCAAGCGGGCCCGGTTCTTCATCGCGTCCACCTCCGAGGTCTACGGCGACCCCCTCGTGCACCCGCAGACCGAGGACTACTGGGGCAACGTAAACCCCGTGGGGCCGCGCAGTGTCTATGACGAGGCGAAGCGGTTTTCGGAGGCGATCACGATGGCGTACCATACGCACTACGGACTGGACACGCGCATCGTCCGCATCTTCAACACCTACGGTCCGCGAATGCGGCCGCGCGACGGCCGCGTCGTGTCCAACTTCATCGTGCAGGCGCTGACCGGTGAACCGCTGACGGTGTACGGAGACGGTTCCCAGACGCGCAGCTTCTGCTACGTGTCCGACGAGGTCGATGGCATCTACCGGCTGTTCATGCGGGGAGACAGTCAGCCGACGAACATCGGGAACCCGGTCGAGTACACGGTAAAACAACTGGCCGAGCTCGTCGTCGAGCTGACAGGGTCGAAGGCCCCGATCGTCTACAAACCGCTGCCGGTGGATGACCCGAAGGTCCGGAAGCCGGACATCACGCGCGCGCGCACGATGTTGAGCTGGGAGCCCACGGTGCCCGTGCGGGAAGGGTTGTCCCACACGATCGAATATTTCGCGCGCTACGTCGGAACGCCGTTGATGGCGCCCCGCATCCCCCGGCCGCGGCCGGCCGACGTGACACGATGACGTGCCGGCGCTCATTCAGGCCCGGCAGCGGTCCCGAGCGTGGCGGTATATCTTTCTCCGGCTGATCCCGAACCGTTGACTCACTTGCGGGTATTGCTTCCCGATATGCTCTCTTCTCGCCGGACGCTGGTCGCCACGCTGCTGCTGCTCGCCGCGGGCTGCCATCCCGACTTCCAGATCACCAAGTACCCCACCAACGAGGCGCTCTATCGCGCGGCGATGGCGGAGTACGACCGTGGCCGCTGGGACAATGCCATCACCGCCTTCGAGAAGCTGACCACCGACTTGCCCGCGCGCGATACCCTCCTGCCGCGCGCGCACTGGTACCTCGCCACCTCGCACCAGAAACGCGAGGAGTGGGTCCTCGCCGCGACGAGCTACTCGCGCCTCGTCGAGAGCTTCCCGGACGACTCGCTCGGGGACGACGCGGCGCTCGAGTCGGCACGGTCGTACCGTCGGCTGTGGCGCAAGCCGACGCTCGACCCCACCTATGGCGAGAGCGCGCTCGCGTCCTACAACACGCTGCTCGGTCTCTACCCGCAGTCTCCGCTGTTGCCGACTGCGCAGAAGGAGCTGGGCGAGCTGCAGGAGATGTTCGCGCAGAAGAACTATCTGTCGGGCATGTATTATCTCCGGCGCGGCGGCTACGACTCGGGGATCATCTACTTCAAGGACGTCGTCGCCAAGTATCCCACCTCGCCGACGGCGCGGATGGCGCAGCTGCGGCTGGTCGACGTGTACAAGGTGATCCGCTATCGCGAGGACGCCTCGGAGGCGTGCGCGACGTTGCGGAAGAGCTACCCCGGCGATGCCGAGGTCACGAAGAGCTGTGCCGGTGTGGCGGAGCCCGGAACTCCCGTGGCCGCAACTCCCACGAATGCGCCGCCCTCGACCACCGGGCCGCCGTCCTCGACTCCGGCTCCGGCGACCCCTCCGACCCCGTAGCGGGGTGCGCGTCGGGATCTTCGGCGGCAGCTTCGACCCGCCGCACCTCGGCCACCTGCTTCCGCTGATCGACGCCGCCGAAACGCTCCGACTCGACGCCGTTCGATTCGTTCCCGCGGCGATCCAACCATTCAAGGTCGGACTCGCGACGGCGACGCCAGCGCACCGGCTCGCGATGACACGACGACTGGTGCGCGGGGTGTCGGGGTTCGAGGTGGATTCGGCCGAGATCGACCGGCCGGGTTTATCTTTCACGGTCGATACGCTGGCGGCGATGTCCGCCGCCGCGCCCGGTGACGAACTGATGCTCCTGTTGGGTGCCGACGCCTTCATTCTGTTCGATCAGTGGCGGGAGCCCGAGCGCATCAGGGCGCTGGCGGAGATCGCGGTGCTGGTCCGTGGTGGCGAGGGGAGGCCGGGCGTCGCTGTCCGCGCCGGAGTGCAACTGTTGCAGACGCGGCGGGTGGACATCTCGTCCACCGAGCTGCGCGCCCGGGTGGCTGACGGGCGCACCATTCGAGGCTTCGTGCCGGACGCGGTGGCGGATTACATCGCCGAGCACCGGCTCTATCGGTAAGAGGACTGCATGTTCAAGCGCGTACTGACGGCGTTTCTCGGCACCCGCCACGATCGGGACCGCAAGCGGATCCAGCCGATCCTCGACTCGGTTCACGAGCACGAGGTGCGCCTCGCCGCGGTGAGCGAGGACGAGCTCCGCGGACAGACGGCAAAGTTTCGGCACCTCCTGCGAGAGCGGACCGGCGAGCTCGAGACGCGGGCCGCCGACCTCCGCGAGCGGAAGCGGACCGCGACCGATGCGGTCGAGCGGGATCGGATCGACTCCGAGCTCGGCGGCGTCGACGGCGGCGGGGGCGTGGAGAGCGAGATTCGGCGAGTCACGGCCGAGACGCTCGACGAGATCCTGCCGGAGGCGTTCGCCACGGTGCGGGAGGCGGCGCGACGATTGATCGGTTCGACGGTGAGCGTCACCGGACGCGACACCGAGTGGAACATGGTGCCCTACGACGTCCAGCTGATGGGCGGCATCCAGCTCCATTTCGGCAAGATCGCCGAGATGGCGACCGGTGAGGGAAAGACGCTCGTCGCGACGCTGCCGCTCTACCTGAACGCGCTGCCGGGCAAGGGTGCGCACCTGGTGACGGTCAACTCGTACCTCGCCAAACGCGACTCGCAGTGGATGGGGCACCTGTATCAGTGGCTCGGCCTCACGGTCGGTTGTCTCGACGATACCGAAGCCGGGACACCCGAGCGCCGCGCCGCCTACCTCGCGGACATCACCTACGGCACGAACAACGAGTTCGGTTTCGACTACCTGCGTGACAACATGGTGGTCGCGACCGAGCAGCGCGTACAGCGCGGACATGTGTTCGCCATGGTCGACGAGGTGGATTCGGTGCTGATCGACGAGGCACGGACGCCCCTCATCATCTCCGGGCCGGTCGGCAACGAGGGCGACGTCCAGTACTTCGAGCACAACGCCTCCGTCTCGCGGCTCGTGCGCAAGCAGATGGAGATGGTCAACCTGCTCGTCGCCGACGCGGAGCGTGACCTCGAGGCGACGAAGACCAACGACGCCGCGATCAAGCTGTACCAGGCGACGATGGGACACCCGAAGAACCGGCGGCTGCTCAAGCTCATGAACGAGCCGGGCAACAAGCAGCTGGTGCAGAAGATGGAGCTGGAACACCTCGCCGATCGCAAGCTGCCGCCGGCAAAGCAGAGCTATCGCGACATCGAGGAGGATCTCCTCTTCGTGCTCGACGAGAAGGGCCACTCGGTGCACCTCACCGATCGCGGCGTCGACTTCATGTCGCCGTCGGACCACGACGCCTACGTACTGCCCGACCTCAGCGAGGCGGTGCATCGGATCGACCACGCCGTCGATCTGACGCCGGAACAGAAGATCGCCGAGCGCCGAGGACTCGAGATCGATTATTCGGCCAAGAGCGAGCGCCTGAACATCGTGCACCAGCTGCTTCGCGCCCATGCGCTCTACGAGCGCGACGTGAACTACGTGGTGCAGGATGGTGAAGTGCTCATCGTGGACGAGTACACTGGTCGGACGATGCCGGGTCGCCGCTGGAGCGAGGGGCTGCACCAGGCGGTGGAGGCCAAGGAAGGCGTCCGCGTGAAGGGCGAGACGCAGACGATGGCCACGATCACGATCCAGAACTACTTCCGGATGTACGCGAAGCTGGCCGGCATGACCGGCACGGCCGAGACGGAGGAGACGGAGTTTTTCGAGATCTACAAGCTGGAGGTCGCGGTCATTCCGACGAACCGGGACGTGATCCGCGACGACCGGCACGACCTGGTGTACAAGACACGGCGCGAGAAGTACAACGCCATCGTCGAGGAGACGCGTCGCCTGCACGAGCTGGGCTATCCCGTACTCATCGGCACGACGAGCGTCGACGCGTCGGAGACGCTGTCGAAGCTGATGCAACGCGCCGGCCTGCAGCACAACGTGCTCAACGCCAAGTACCACCAGCGCGAGGCGGAGATCGTCGCCAACGCGGGCCAGCCCGGCGCGATCACGATCGCGACGAACATGGCCGGCCGCGGCACCGACATCAAGCTCGGCGAGGGCGTCACCCCGTCCAAGCCCTCCGTCGTGAAGGATCCGGACGGCAAGGACGTCGACGTCGACGAGATCGGAGGGCTGCACATCATCGGCTCGGAGCGCCACGAGTCGCGCCGCATCGACCGGCAGCTGCGCGGTCGTGCGGGACGGCAGGGCGATCCGGGCGCGAGCCAGTTCTTCCTCTCGCTCGAGGACGACCTGATGCGCCTGTTCGGGAGCGAGCGCATCGCGCGCCTGATGGACCGCATGGGCGCCCAGGACGGCGAGGTTCTCACGCACCCGCTCATCACCCGCTCCATCGAGCAGGCGCAGAAGCGCGTCGAGCTGCAGAACTTCCAGAGCCGCAAGCGGCTGCTTGAGTACGACGACGTGATGAACCAGCAGCGCGAGGTCATCTACTCGCTGCGCGCCTTCGCCCTCGAGGGTGGCGAGGAGCTGAAGGGGGAGGCGCTCAAGATGGTCGAGAAGGCATTGAACCGCCGCGTGGAGACGGCGCTTGCCGAGTACGAGACCGCCGAGGAGTGGGATTACGACCTCCTCAAGCAGGAGCTGCTCATGCACTACCTGCTGCAAGTACCCGAGCTCGAGGACGAGGCCAGGAGGCCGACCGAGGTCGCCGATACGCAGGCGCGTACCGTGGACGCCGGCAGGCTGGCATTCGCTGGCAAGGTGGACGCGCTGGACATGGTGAGCGATCAGGAGGGCGGATACGGTGACCGTCTCCTGCGCTACGTGATGCTCAATGTGCTCGACGAGAAGTGGAAGGATCACCTGTACGATCTCGACCAGCTCCGGAACGCGATCCACTACCGCTCGTGGGGGCAGAAGGATCCGCTGCTCGAGTACAAACAGGAGGCCTACACGATGTTCGTGGACCTGATGCACGACGTTGCCGAGACGTTCACTGATCGCTTCCTCAAGGTGCAGCTGGTGATCGAGGACGGACCGGGTGAAGATGGCGCGCCGGGTGGCGGCCCGTACGACGACGGCGGTGGAAGTCCGGGGCCCTACACGCCGCTTCCGGCGCCCACGGCGCCCACGCGCCGCTATAACGCGATGGGGATCCTGGAGGACATCACGACCGACATCGCCGTGGCCGGCGTCGAGGAGGTGGTCGACGTCGGGCCGGCCGAGACGCCGAATGAGAAGGCCGCCGTCGCGCGCCGGGATCCGGTGATCATCGGCGGCGGCAGAGCGCGCTCGATGAGCGACGTCACCAACCCATCGCAGAACGGACCGGCCGACTGGTCCAGCGTCGGGCGCAACGACCCGTGCCCCTGCGGATCGGGCAAGAAGTTCAAGAAGTGCCACGGGGTCTCGCTCTGAGCGAGCCACGTGCGTGACTTCGGTGTCGGACCGCGAGGTCCGGGTCGATAGTCATGGAGAGCCCGCCGCATCCGCGGCGGGCTCTTTCTCTTCCGTCGAGGGATCCATGGCTGTCCCACTCCCCTGTTCTCCGTCGCCAGTCGCGCTGTCGATCCGGGAGCTGCCCCGTTCCGAGCGGCCCCGCGAGCGGCTCGTCGCGCTCGGCGCATCCGCACTGAGCTCGGCCGAGCTGATCGCGCTGCTGATCGGCGCGGGAAGCCAGGGGGGAGGCTCGTCCTTGCACGTCGGGCAGGCGCTGCTTGCCGGTGCCGGAGGCTCATTGCGGCGCATGGCGATGCAGCCCGTCGCCGCGCTGACGGCAACCACCGGAGTCGGCATCGCGCGCGCCGTGACCGTGCACGCGGCGCTCGAGCTCGGTCGTCGCCTCGCGTCCGAGTCGCGTGACGACGGGGCCCCGATTCGATCGCCCCGCGACGTGGCGAGATTGTTCGCGCCGCGGCTCGAGGACCTGCCCGTGGAGGAGTTCCACGTCGCGGTGCTCGACGCGCAGCACCGGCTGGAGCGCGACGTGACCGTGACGCGCGGAATTCTCACCTCCTCCCTCGTGCATCCGCGCGAGGTGTTTCGCGAAGCGATCGCCGAGCGCGCGGCAGCGATCGTGCTGGTGCCCAACCATCCAAGCGGCGATCCGACGCCGTCGCCGGACGACCGGGCCGTCACCGAGCAGCTGGTCGCGGCCGGGCGATTGCTCGATATCCCGGTGCATGACCACGTGATCATCGGCCGCGGGCGATTCGTTTCGTTCGCGGAAGCAGGCCTGCTGTAAGCGGAGA
>JBBQYZ010000040.1:0-10964 GCA_038208205.1 Gemmatimonadales bacterium
CATCGCCGAGAGCGCAGCGCGGCTCGACGCCCACGCCCGCACCAGCGACAGGGCACGCAGCGCGCCCGCGTCCCCGGCATCCACGGCACGCGGTGGCGACGGCAGGGCCAGGATGGCCCGAAGGACCGCGCTGTCATCGACGCCAAGATCGATCCAGACGGGAGAGGCGATCTGGGGGAGGGCTGGCGCGCTGGGAGAGGCGGGCCCGCGGCGAACGACCCGCCGCGCCAGCTCGACGTCGTCCAGCTGGTAGGCGTGCTCACCGAGAAAGAGGGCGAGCTGGGCCTGCAGATCACGAGCCGAGTTCTGAAGCGGCGTGGCGGAGAGGAGGATGACCGGTGCGTGCGCCGCCAGTCGCGCGAGGGCGCGATAGCGCCTGGTGTCCGGGTTGCGAAATCGGTGCGACTCGTCGACGATGAGGAGATCTGGTGTGCCGGCTGCACCAGGCGGGGGTGGCGCTCCGCGGCTCAGCGACTCGTGCGAGACGACGCTGCTCCTGATGGCGGCGCGCCGTGAGGCAAGCGCCCAACTTTCGCGGAGAGATGCGGGAATCACGACGAGCGGTCGAGAGAACTCTCGCGCCAGCGCCAACGCGATGAACGTCTTTCCTCGGCCGACCTCTTCGGCAATCAAGCAGCCCCCCTCGCGACTGATCGCGCGCGCCGCACGGGCAGCGATCCGTCGTTGCTCGCCATCGAGGGTGATGGAGCCGAGGGCCGCTGTCCATGGCGCGGAGAGGCTCGCCGCGGCGATGCGCGCGCGGGCCTCCCGAACGCGGAGATCGCTCAGCGACACCAAGCGACGAGCGGCTCCACGTCGGCGCGACGAAGCCGGTAGGCCCGGCATGCCGCGAGCAGGAGCTCCTCGTCCGATGGCAGGCGACCGAGCAGCGCAGCCTCCGCGAGTGGTGCCAGCGTGTCACGGGCGCGGACCCAGTCGCGCGGGAGAGGAAAGAGGCCGACAGTCCAGGCGAGATATCGTTTCCAGTGTCCACGCGCCGGTTCCGCGACGGCGTTCAGCCATGCCGCGCCGAGTGGACTATTGAGCAGCGCAGCGAGCGTGAGCGCATCGGTCGGGTCATCGCACGCGACGACGTAACAGCTGTTCAACGGAACAGTGAGGTCGCCCGCCGCGAGAATGGCCGCCCGCGGCCGGCGACCGAAGTCGCTCCACACGACGCGGGTGCGCGAGCAATCGGCGCCTTCGGTGCGGAAGAGCATCCACCAGGGCGCCGAGCCTCGCAGGTCGCTGCGGGCAAGGAGACGGCGTCGCCACGGCGCGAGCCAGCGGGCCGCACCATT
Organism: Gemmatimonadales bacterium; assembly: GCA_038208205.1. Lineage (GTDB taxonomy): Bacteria > Gemmatimonadota > Gemmatimonadetes > Gemmatimonadales > Gemmatimonadaceae > AG11. The sequence goes on from JBBQYZ010000040.1 coordinate 1,302, forward strand.
CGGCAAGGTCGTGAGCGGTCCCCCCTGGCTCGTGTGCGTCCAGAGAATCGCCTGGTGTGATGGAGGCACGCGCCAAGGCATCACGGCATCGCCGCGAAGGAGGGGCCGAAGGAGCGTTCGCTCGAGCAGGCCGCGTCTCCCGTGAGCCTCCACCTCCGCCAGGCTCGCTTCACCAGCGGCGGCGTCGAGCATGAACGCATCGTTGCACCCGCACTTCACGCCAAGCGTCGCTCGTCCGAGAGCGCTCTCGCCGAGCGGCAGACCTCGTGCGCGGACCCGGTCGAACGCTGCGCGCACATCGTGCGGCAGGAGCAGCCACGGGCTCGCCGGGTCCCCGACGTTTAGGGCGATGCGGTCGGGCGGAGCAGTCCACTCGATCTCGAGCGCGCCACGACGAACGGCGACGTTGACGGGTGGATCGGTGCGTTCGACGTGGAGACGTCTCACCACGAGCACCGAGGGATAGACGGCAGCGTCGAACGCGGAGGGAGCGTCGGACCAGTCCTCCAGGCGGAGGAGCTCAGTCCGCGTCGCCAACAGTCGCCTCACGCCACCACCCGCGAGGGAGCACCACAGCTTGACTGGGAGCAGCAGCGCGATGGTTCCTCCGGGCCACAGCGCGTCCCGCGGACGCGCGAGCTCCACGCTTCGCTCGGCGAACAGCGCCGCGAGGTCGACCTGCGCGGCGAACTGACGACCGGGCAGCTCGGCGCGACCCGCGTTCCAGACAGCGTGACGGAAAACGGTGTAGCGGGCACGGAGCGATGCGCGCGCGGCCGGCGGAATGTTGTGGAGCCGCACCCACGGCGGGTTGCCGATCACGAGGCCAAAGCCACCGCGTGCGTGCACATGGGCGAAGTGGGAGGGAAAGGAGAATGGAAGCGCCCCGCCGTCGGCAATGCGCCGCCGCTCGCGCCGAAGCGTGGCGACGCGGGCACGCAGCGCGCGCACGCCGACAGCGCTGTCCGAGCTGGCGCGCGTGCCGAACAGGTCGGGCGACCGTAGCGCGACCAGCCGCTCCCGCCGCGCCGCGGTCAGCGCGAGAATCTCGCGGTCGATCGCCGCGATCGCACGGTGTCGCTCTTCGCACGCCAGCGCGCGGCGCAGCGGAGCCTTGCTGGCCCCGGCGGCGCGCACGTAGCGCTCACGCAGGCGGGTCATCAGGGCGGAAGCACCGACGACCGAGGGGGGCTCGGTGAAGGCGTCACCCGCCAGCGTGTCCCCGACCCGCACGTTGCAGTCGAGGTTGGGCAGCGGCGGGACGGCGGACGCACGAGTCTCTCCGCTCTCGATGACCACGGAGAGCCAGAGGCGAAGCTCGCACAGCCACACGGCGGTGGGGTTGACGTCCACTCCGTGAATGGCGCGCGCCAACACCTCGCGTCGGATCGCCGGCACGCTGCGGGCGTCACCTGCCGCCTGGTGCATGGCGGCGAGGCGCTCCAGCAGGTGGACGAGAAAGGCACCCGACCCGCACGCCGGATCGAGCACAGTGAGCGCCTGCAGGCGTCCCCGAAGGGCGACGGCGACGGCCGGTGGTAGAACCGCGCCATGCATCACGCCACGAAGCTGCGTCTCGGTGACAGCGTCTCCGGCGAGCGCTGCGATCAGAGCGTGATCGGCGACGTGTGCCACGAGCTGGTGGGGCGTGTAGAAGGCGCCGCTCGCGCGCCGCTCGCGTGCCGCCATCAGCGACTCGAAGGCGCGTCCCAGCATCTCGGGGTCGATCGCCACCTCGGACCAGCCGCCCTCCTCCTCGCGCGCCGTGAACCGGTATGCACCGAGCAGCTGCTCGAACAGGGCGCCGAGCGCCTCGTCGGTAAACCGTGCCCGCGCATGGCGGCGCTCGACGACGGCCTTCGCGAACAGGCCGCCGTTGAGGAAGGGCACGTCCCCGAACGAGCGCGCCGCCGGTGCCCGGGCGCGCATCGGCGTGTTGAGGGTTCCGAAGAACAGCGGAAGCAGCACCCGCCGGTGGAACGCTCCGCCCGCCGCCATGCAGTCGTCGAACCGGTTGAGGAGGAAGGCGCGATCGCCATCGAGCCACCCTTTGGCCTGGAGAAAGCAGAGGAACAACAGGCGCGATGTCGTCAGCAGCGCGAGCTCGGCGCGATCGGCCTCGGGCATGGCGGGCAGCGAGGCACCGAGTCCGGACACGCGCTGCTCGAGTGTGCGGTAGAATCGCCGCGAGAGGGCGTCACGCCCCAGCAGCTCGCACCAGCGCGTGTAGACCAGGAGATCGTCTCCGGCCGCCGCCGCCTCGAGCGCGCACAAGGTTTCGCCGTCGCTCGCGACCACATGGTCGCGACGCGCGAGGAGCGCGAGCAATCGCGGAGGACGCAGATCGGCGGGCCAGCACGCCAAACCCACCTCGTCCGCCGAGCCGCCAGCGCCGATCAGCGTCCAGAGTACATGCGTCGTTCGCGACGCGAGCACGCCGGCGAGGGCGCCGAGTGCGGCGCGTAGCGGCATCGTGGACGGTGCGACGACGAGCAGCGCGCGCAGGGCACCGGGTCCACGGGCGAGCCGCACATCCGGCAGCGCCGTCGGGATGCGGAGCGCATCGCGAGCGGCGGCGTCGAGCGGCACGGGTTCGTCGATGAAGCCGAGGATGGCGGCGAGCTCGGCGAGTCCATCCCGGTAGGTGGCACGGGAGAGAAGGTCGGCGGCCTGTCGAAGAGTGCGCACCCGAGCACCCTAGATGCGCGGCCACCGTCGACCGCCATCGTGCCAACGCGTCGATGATCCGAAGCGCGAGCGACCGCGCTGCTCGCCTCAGGCGGACTGGTAGTCGCGCCCCTTCCAGCGCACGCGTCGCCCGCGTCCGATCGCGCGCACGACGATGTAAAGCAGAAGTGCCGCGCCGACCGGGTGCAGCAGCGCATACGCCGGGGACTCGTCGAGCAGGAGGTAAACGAGGACCCACCAGACAAGATTGATCGTGGTCACGATCGCCGACCACACGAGGACGCCGTGCGACAGTACACCGGCGAGCGCGAGCAGCAGCAGCAGCGGTGGCACGAGCCCCGAGAGTGCCGGCACCAGGAGGAGGACGGGGAAGAGCAGCTTGCCGAGAACGCCCAGCGGCATCGCGTCACGCCCGCCGGCGTAGATGTTCTTGCCCCAGCCCTCCACGAGCTCGCGGAGCGACGTGTACATGCGCGTGCGCAGCTGCGCGAGCCCGAGCACCAGCACGGTGCGACGTCCGGCGACGAAGAAGCGCTGCGCCAGCGCGAGGTCCTCCGCCACCTTGTCGCGGACCGCCGCATGCCCTCCGATGGCGTCATACGCGTCGCGCCGCACGAACAGGCACTGCCCGTTGGCGATCTTCTGCTCGGCAAAGCGCGACTCGTTCACCGATTCCGTGCCGCCGAACCGTGCCAGCAGGATGGCGAACACCTGCGGCTGTAGCAGACGCTCCCAGAACGAGCCCAGCTCCTGCGACCCCGCGACGGTGAGGAGGTCGGCCTGACGCCTCTGCATGGCGCGAACGACGCGCGGCACGAGGTCGCGCTCCTGCCAGGTATCGGCGTCGAGAAATCCGATGATCTCGCCGCGCGCCGCGTCGGCGCCCGTCGAGCATGCCCACTGCTTGCCGAACCATCCGGCCGGAAGCGGTGGGGGTGTGACGACACGAAGGCGAGCGTCGGCCGCGGCCATCCTGGCGACGATCGCGCCCGTGTCGTCGGTGGAGTGGTCGTCGACGACGATGACCTCGAGCGCCGGGTAGTCGGCGGCGAGGACCGACGAGACGCAGCGGTGGATGTTGCGCGCTTCATTGCGGGCCGGAATCACGAGCGAGACCACAGGCGGATCGGGCGCGGAGCCGGCGGGCTCGTCGTCGAGCGAACGGGAGCGTCGAGCGCGGATCGCGGTGATGACCGGCGCGGCGAGCCATGGTGACGCGAGCAGCACGGGGAAGAGAATGGACACCGGACGAAGTTAGACGGTCGTTCGCCACCGGACCGCTGGAACGAAGGGCGCCTCGTGCGAGGCGCCCTCCGACGTCGAAACGGTCAATGCTTGCCGCCGCTGGCACCGCCGGGCGACCCATCGGCGCGCTTGCCGCCCTGTGATCCACCCGATGCATCGGAGGTTCCGCCGTAGCCGCCGTTCCCTTGCGACCCGTCTGGCGTCGCTTGGATCGATCCGTCCTCATCCGGGGCCCCGGCCTGCCCGTCGCCCTGGGACGAGCCACCGAGGTCGCGGTTGGCGCTGCTGGACGAGCCGCTCATGCCGCCCTGGCCGCCGTCCGTTGCTCCCGAGGTCTTCTGATCACGATCCGCCATGCTCCTGTCCTCCCTGGTCCGCGTGAAACCTTCACCGAAGTCGAGCCCGCAGCTTGCCGGCGAGCGCTCCGTCACCCACGTGAGAAAGCATATCGAATGCCAATTTCGTCATCGACGGCGATGCGGCGACGAATGCCCGAGCGAGCAGGATGTCACCATTGCCACGCATGAAAGCGCTCTCTACGTTGCGCGCGATGCGACATCCCCTGCCACTCGCCGCCGGCGCACGCGTCGCGCTCGTCGCACCGTGCGGACCACTGCGCTCGGCCCACGAGCTCGCGGCCGCCGAGTTGCACGCCCGCACTCTCGGGTGGGAGCCGGTCGTCGGACGGCACGTGCTCGCTCGCCATGGTTACCTCGCCGGGACGGACGCGCAGCGGATCGATGACCTCAATACTGCGCTGAGAGACGACTCGGTCGACGGCGTGTGGTGCCTGCGCGGCGGCTACGGAGCAATGCGACTGCTGTCCGATGTCGATTACGACGCCGTTCGACGCCGACCCAAAGCGCTGATCGGCTACTCGGACGTCACTGCGCTCCATGCCGCCGTCGGAGTGCACGCCGATCTCGTGAGCTACCATGGTCCCACGGCGCGCGGCGCGCTGACGGAGTTCTCCCGCCAGTCGCTCGTGCGGGCGGTGATCGAGCACCGCGATCCGTGCGGACCCTCCGATGCCCACACCCTGCGCGGCGGGCGCGCCGAGGGACGAATCGTCGGCGGAAACCTCGCGCTCCTGACTGCCCTCTGCGGCACGCGCTACGCCCCGGACTACAGTGGTGCCATCCTCGTCCTCGAGGACGTGGGCGAGCCGACCTACCGCATCGACCGCATGCTGCGACAGCTGATCCTGTCGGGCGCGCTGGGGCGAGTGGCGGCGATCGCCTTCGGACAGTTCACGGCGGGCACCGACGACGACGCGAGCTCGCTTCCCCTGGTGGACGTGCTTCGCGAGGCCGCCGACGTCGCCGGCGTTCCCGCGGTGGTCGGCATCCCGCTCGGACACGTCGCCGACCAGTGGACAGTTCCACTCGGAGCCCGCGCAGAGCTCGACGCCGATGCCGGCACCCTGCGCGTGGCGGCCGGGTGAACGGCGCGGCCCGTGCAACGACCTTCGGCAACCCGATCGAACGTGGAGCGCGCGCATGAAGAGCGGCACCGACCTGATCAGCGAAGCCAAGACACGGATCCGCGAGGTGGGCGCCGCGGATGCGCTGAGGCTGCACGAGCAAGGGGAAGTCGTCTTCCTCGATGTGCGCGACCAGCACGAGGTGAACCTGGGACGCATCCCGGGCGCGCTGCACGTCTCGCGCGGCAACCTCGAGACGAAGGTGGAGGCGGTAGTGCCACGTGATGCCGAGGTCGTGATCTACTGTGCCAGCGGAAATCGGAGCGCCCTCGCCGCGGAGACCATGCAGCTGATGGGGTATGGCACGGTCAGCTCGCTCGCCGGCGGGTTCCGCGGCTGGGCCGAAGCGGGAGGCGAGATCGACGGATGACGGGCACGAGCGTCGAGACGGGTGGGCGATCCGTCGTGCCGGAGCGGTTCGACCTCGCCGGCGCGGCGGGACGTACGATTCGCGGCGAGGTGCGTGCCGCACCGCGCGCTGCCGGCAGCGTCGTGCTCGTCCACGGCTTCAAGGGGTTCGCCCGGTTCGCCTTCCTTCCCTACCTCGCTGACCGGCTCGCGGCGGCGGGGCTCACGACGGTGTCGTACAACAACTCGGGGAGCGGGATCGGCGACGACCTCGAGACGTTCACCGACCTCGAGGCGTTCGCGGAGAACAGCTACACGCGCGAGCTTCGCGATCTCCAACTCGTGTTGGCGGAGAGCAAGCGCCGCCGGTGGATCGGCGCGCAGTGCGGATTGTTCGGTCACTCGCGTGGCGGCGGTATCGCGCTGCTCGAGGCGGCGAGCGACCCTCGTGTCCGCGCGCTCGTGACCTGGGCCGCCATCTCGACCGTGGCGCGGTGGAGCGACGACGAAGTCGCGCGCTGGCGCGAACGCGGCTGGCTGGACGTGCCGAACTCGCGCACGGGGCAGGTGATGCGCATCGGCACCGGACTGCTCGACGACGTGATCGAGCACCAGGACGGCCGGCTGGATATCCCGTCCGCGGCGGGCACGCTACTCTGTCCCTGGCTGATCGTGCACGGCGACGCCGACGAGTCGGTTCCGTTCAGCGAAGCAGAGCGCCTGCATGCGGCGAGCGACGAGCGCGCGGCACTGCTGCGGGTGCCGGGCGCGTCGCACACGTTCAACGTCGCGCATGGAATGACGGTGCCCTCGCCGCAGCTCTCCGAGGCGGTCGAGGCGACCGTGCGATTCTTCGTGGAACGTCTCGTCGCGCGCGCGTAGGGGCAGGATGGGCGGCTCCGACCTCGGCCGCCTCGCGGCACACCCGGTGATCGTGCGCCTCGCCGAGACCTTGCGCCAGCGTCCGGGCCTGATCGCCGCGGCGGCGCCGGAGGTGCGACGCGCCGCGATTCTGCTGGCCCTGCGCGCGGGGCAGGCTGGTGAGCCCGAGCTCCTGATGATCAAGCGCTCCGAGCACGAGGGCGATCCGTGGAGTGGCCACATCGCCTGTCCCGGCGGGCGCATGGAGCCGGACGACCGCGACCTCATGATGACGGCAGTGCGCGAGACCTTCGAGGAAACCGGCATCGACGTCGAGCGGGACGGACGCGTGCTCGGACACCTCGACGAGCTGAGTCCGCGGTCGCCGACGCTTGCGCCGATCGTGATCCGTCCGTACGTGGCGATCGTGCGCACCGATGTGCGGATCGCGCCGAGCGAGGAGGTCGCGCTCGCCTTCTGGGTACCGTTGGCGGCGCTGCGAACGAGCAGCGCGTGGGGCATCGACACGGTACGCGTGCGCGGCGGCGACCGGCGGGTGAGCGCGTTCCTTCACGAGGGACATACGGTCTGGGGCCTCACCGAGCGCGTGCTGCGGCAGTTCCTCGCCTACGTCGGCACGCCGCCGGAGGGAGAGCCGTTCAACGAGGACGCGACCGGCGCGCGGCACTGATTGCGGCGCCCTCGACGCCGCGTCAGTGTATCAGGTCGCGCCCTCCGCCCGCTCGCACATCAGCGCCATCGTATGGCCGTCCGGATCGCGAAAGAAGCACATCCAGAGCTCATGGTCGGGCATGCGCGCGACCAGGTGAGGCTCGTCCACGAAGAGCACGCCGCGCGCACGCATCACGTGGTGTGAGAAGGTGATGTCGTCCACCTTGAAGTAGAGCACCGAGCTGAGTCCCGGCCGGAATGCTCCCTCCCCTGCGCTCAACATGAGTCGCACGCCGCCGACGTCGAGGAAGGAGAGCGTTGGACCGGCCGCGAAGAGGAAGCGCAAGCCCACCGCGTCGCGGAAGAACGTCGTGCTGCGCGCCACGTCGCTGACCGTGAGCGCGATCTGGCCGATGGTGATGACGGGAATCTCGTCCGAGGGCATGGTGGTCTCACGTCACGAGGTAGGGCCAAAAAGGGCGCTCCGCGGTGCGCCGTGCAAGGAGCGCACGCCTCGAGCATTCGGAGGCGACGTTGCCTTCAGTGGTCCTCAGAATATATTTAGGTGACACTAAAACCGCTCACTCGTCCTTTCTGTGACCCCTCCCTGAGCTCTGCCATGTCCGCTCGTCGTTCGACGTCCACACCAGTTCCCGCGCCCATTCCAGAAACGGGGTGGCGCCGCGCGCGCGTCGCTCCGAGTCTCGCTGAGGTCTACCGCTCGGTACCGATCGGCGGGGCGACCAAATGGCGGAAGATGCTCGCCTTCGCTGGGCCCGGTTACCTGGTGGCGGTCGGCTACATGGATCCAGGGAACTGGGCCACCGATCTCGCCGGCGGCTCCCGGTTCGGATACACGCTGCTGAGCGTGATCCTGATCTCGAACCTGATGGCGGTGCTGCTGCAGGGGCTCGCCTCCAAGCTCGGGATCGTCACCGGCCGCGATCTCGCGCAGGCGTGCCGCGATCACTACAGCACGCCGGTGGTGTGGGCGCTCTGGATCATGTGCGAGATCGCCATCGCCGCCTGCGACCTGGCGGAGGTGATCGGCTCGGCCATCGCGCTCAACCTGCTGTTCGGCATCGCACTGCCGGTGGGTGTGGCCATCACGGCGCTCGACGTGCTGCTCCTCCTCTATCTGCAAAACAAGGGCGTGAAGGTCCTGGAGGCGCTGGTGATCACCCTGGTCGCCACGGTCGGCGTCTGCTTCGCCTTCGAGCTGTTCCTCGCGCGGCCGGACATGGCCGGCGTCATGCGGGGCTTCATCCCGCGGGCCGATATCCTCGCCGACCGCGACAAGCTCTACATCGCGATCGGCATCCTGGGTGCCACGGTGATGCCGCACAACCTCTATCTGCATTCGTCCATCGTGCAGACCCGGCGGTACGAGGAGACCCCCGCGGGCAAGCGCGAGGCGGTGCGCTACGCCTTCGTGGATTCCACGATCGCGCTCTCGTTCGCCCTCTTCATCAACGCGGCCATCCTGATCGTCGCGGCGGCGAGCTTCCATTCGACGGGCAACCAGGCGGTTGCCGAGATCCAGGACGCGTACAAGCTGCTCACGCCACTGCTGGGCGCGGGCGCCAGCACGATGTTCGCCCTGGCGCTGCTCGCGTCGGGGCAGAACTCCACCCTCACCGGCACGCTCGCCGGCCAGATCGTGATGGAGGGGTTCCTCAACATCCGCATCCGCCCCTGGCTGCGGCGGCTGATCACGCGATTGATCGCCATCATTCCAGCGGTGATCGTGGCGATCATCGGGGGCGAGTCGGGCACGGCCAGATTGCTGATCCTCAGCCAGGTGGTACTGAGCCTTCAGCTTTCCTTCGCGGTCTTCCCACTGGTAATGTTCACCTCCAGCAAGCTGAAGATGGGCGAGTTCGTGAATCCGGTGTGGTTGAAGGTGATGGCGTATCTCGTGGCCACGGTCATCGGTGGCCTCAACGTGTGGCTGCTCTTCCAGACGGTCCGAGGCTGGCTCGCGTAGCCGAGCTGGCGCCTTGCCCTCCCGCATCTTTGGCCATGTACCAGCGCATCCTCGTTCCACTCGAGCACTCCGACTACGACGACGCGATCGTCTCGCACGTGCGCGACCTCGCGCGCCTCTGCAAGGCGTCGGTAGTGCTCATCCACGTCGCCGACGGATGGGCGGCGCGGAACCAGGAGCAGCTCACCCTGCGGGAGAGCGACGAGATGCGCTTCGATCGCGAGTACCTCGAGTCGCGCTGCGCGGCGCTCGAGGCGATGGGCATCGCGGCCGAATGCGTGCTGGCCGGGGGGGATCCGGCGCGCGAGATCGCCGAGGCGGCCGAGCGCGAACGCTGCGACCTGGTGGCGATGAGCACGCACGGGCACCGGGGGATGCA
>JBBQYZ010000041.1:0-10952 GCA_038208205.1 Gemmatimonadales bacterium
CACGCCGCCGTAACCGAGCCCGGGGCGGATGTCGTCCGTCTGCGCCATCGTGCCGAGGTTCGGCGTGAGCGGCGTGACCTTCCACGGCATCGCGTTGCGCCACTTCGGGAGCCCCTCGACGATCGCCTGCCCGTTGCCCCCCGCCGGCGGGAACAGGATGACGTCGTACTTGGCGTTCAGGTCAGCGGTCTTCGCCACGTCCTGGGTGCTGATGTAGTCGTACGGGATCGACAACGCGTCGAAGGCGTAGCGCCACCAACCCTCGGTCTGGGTGCTGAGCCAGGTGTGCAGGATGGCTACGCGTGCGGCGCGCACGGGATGCATCTTGACCGACGGGGCGCTCGCCAGTGCAAACGCGGTGAGCCCGAGGTCGCGCGTTGCACGGTCCATCTCGGCCGCGCCGACGTTGCGCACGACGAAGGATCCACGCGCGAAGCTGCGGCCTGCGGCGCTGAACGGCTCTTCGGCGGCGGAGAAATCGGCCGAGCGGAGTCGATAGCGCAGGGTCGCGAGGGCGTTGTCGCCGTTGTGATTGATGGCGAACACCGAGCCCGAGCCGGTGACTCCGCCGGCGACCTTGATGTCGCCGGTGACGCGCTCCATCGGGGTGTCGAGGATCCTGGGATCGGTCACTCGCACTGCGCCCACGGCGAAGCCTTCGGGAAACGACCACCCCGTGTCGTCGTACGGAGTCTTCTGAGGATCACCCGGGCTCCAGTACTGGCGATCGAGCAGGGCGTCGGCGATGCGTGAGTAGGGCTGGTCCATGCGGATGATGTAGCTGCCCGCCGGGAACTGGCGAGTCTCGGTCGCCGTCGGCGTGGACGGTCGCGCCGTGGCGGAGTCCTGGGCCGCGCGCAGCGGGGCGGGGGCGGGGGCGCGGCCCGGCACCGTGGCGCTGAAGGGTGCGGTGGCACGCGAGATCTCGACGCGCTGCTTCTGCATGATGCGCAGCAGCTCGGCCTGTGCGCCGGGCCGCGGGTCGCTCGCGCTCAGCACGTACGCCGCCGGGCCCTCGCTGCGCGGCTTCTGCACCGAGCGCTTGCTCTTCTCGTAGAAATTCTGGAGGAAGAGCCGCCGGTTCTGCGCGAAGTAGTTGAGCGAGACGAGGAGCCCCGTCTGCTCGTAGTTGTTGTTGTTGCGGAGCGACCACTGTACCCGCGGCAGGGGCGGGTTCTGCCGCCACCATGTGCGCTGGGTCTCGGTCGGCGAGAGGCTGCGCTCGACGGTCTCCGCCGTCCCGCCGTTGCCGAAGGTCTCGTAGAGGCAACTGATGCCGTTGTGCGTGGCGGCGATGAACATCAGGTAGCCCGGGGACCAGGTGTCGAACTGCCCGTGGGCGTACACGCCAGGCATGCCCATGCGCGTGAGCTCCTGCACATTGTGCCAGCCGAGCATCTGCCACTCGTTGGTGAGCAGCGGATCGATCCACGCGTTGTAGGGGCCGTCGCCGATCGTGTTGTCGTACAGGTACGGGTAGGACTCGTGGAGGTCGTGCAGCACGAGCGCCTTCTGGTCGACGTACGCGTTGAGCACGTTCTGCGACAGCTTGAGGGTCAACCCCATCGCGTCGCGGTTGTTGTCGTGCGCCACGTACTTGCCCCAATACAGCAGGTTGGGGAAGGTCTCTCCGGGGTGGGCCATGTGCCACTTGAACAGGTCCACCATCCGGTCGCGCCCGTCCACCTCGACGATCGGTGTGATGAGGGTGATCAGGTTGTTCCGGATGCTCTTGATATAAGGGCTGTCGTCGACTGCGAGGCGGTAGGCGAGCTCCATCAAGGCCGTCGGCGCGCCAGACTCGGTGGAGTGGATGGTGCCGGTGATGTAGTACACGGGCGCCACGTCGGCGGCGATGCGCGCCGCCTCGGCGTCATCCATGTTGATGGACCGCGGGTCGGCGAGCTTGGCCAGCTTGGCGCGATTCGCATCGAGGTTCGCGATCAGCGACTCCGACGCCACGGCCACCGCCAGCATCTCGCGCCCCTCCTCGGTGGTCCCGATGGAGAACACCTTCACCCGCGGGCTCGACTTTTCGAGCAGTCGCATGTAGGCGTAGACCTCCTTGGAATACGGGAGGTTGTTGCGGGCGCCCGCCACGTCGCCGAGCACCGCCATCGGGGTCGGAACGGTGGCCGAGGCGGGCAGGTAGTCCACGAGTGGGGAGAGAAAGAACTTCTCCGTCGTGTACTCGTGGATCTTCCGAGTGTACGCCTCGTCGATCGGCTGAGCCGGGTCGCGACCCGGGCGCACGGCGGGGTCGAGACCATTCTGCGCCGCCGCGTGTCGGGCCGGAATGGCGAGGAGAAGGAGGAGAAAAAACCGCGTCATCGCGTTCGCGTGCTGCATGGACCTCGGGGGATGGCGTTTTCAGATCGTCCGGCCAACATTTGGCCCGGCCCATCCAGCGTCAAGGTCCACCATCGTTCTCTCGAGATGACTTCGCGTCCTCCCATGCGCTCGTTCAGGCGCTCCGCCCGTCGCGCACTCTCGCTTCTCATCACGGGCACCCTGCTTGGTGCGTGCGCCTCCGCGTCGGTCACGCCCGCCGCGGGCCCGGCGGTCTTGCGTTCCTCGACGAACGCCTCAGCCGGCACCGGGCGCGGTACCCTGTTCATCGTCGGCGGCGGTCCGCAGCCGCCCGCCCTGGTGCGGGAGTTCGTGGATCTGGCCGGCGGGGCGCGCTCGCGCATCGTGGTGTTCGCGATGGCGAGCGCCGAAGGGCTCAGGAGCGGCGAGGAGAAGGCTCGCGATCTGCGCGCCCTCGGCGCGATCGCGTCGAACGTCTGGGTCACCAATGAGCAGGCCAACACCGATTCAGTGGCACACCTGCTCGACGGCGCAACCGGCGTCTGGTTCGGCGGCGGCGACCAGAACCGGCTGGCGGGCGTGCTGCGCGGGACGCGGACCGAGCGCGCAATCCGGGCCCGGTACGACGCGGGGGCGGTGATCGGGGGCACCTCGGCGGGTGCCGCCGTGATGTCGGCGGTCATGCTCACCGGCGACGAGCGTCGGCCCGGCGGCGACCGTGCGGTGACCGACAGCAGCGCGGCCTACATGACGATCGCGCGAGACAACGTGCTCATCGCCCAGGGGTTCGGTCTGATCAGCGATGCGATCGTGGACCAGCACTTCCTCCGCCGCAAGCGCCACAACCGGCTGGTGAGCCTCGTGCTCGAGCGCCCGCCGCACCTGGGAGTCGGCATCGACGAATCCACGGCGCTCGTGGTGGAGCCGGACGGCCGATGGCGCGTGAGCGGCGCGAGCGTGGCAGTGGTCTATGACGCCCGACGGGCCGCGATCACGCCGGCCGGATCGACGCTCGGCGCGACGGGCGTGTTGATGCACGTCCTGCCCGCTGGCGCGCGGTTCGACCCGGTGGCCGGCCGGGCGGAGATGCGACCGTAAGACTGGGCAGCGCGCCGAGCGCCTCTCGCTGCCATGCAGGAATGTTCGCCCGCTGCCGATATTCGTAGTGCGAGCCATGCGCCAAGCCGCCCCCGCCCAGCCGCGTTCCATTGAAGTGACGCCCCCCGCGAACTTTCAAGCGCTGTTCGAGCACGCCACGGATGGCATGCTCGTCGTCGACGCGTCGCTCGCGGTCACTTACGCGAACGCCGCCTTCGGCGCGTTCGTGGGACGGCCGTCCCATGCGCTGCTCGGGCATCCCGTCACCGGTCTGATGTCCGCCGGCGATGTGTCCGACCGCCCGGTCCCCCCGACGGACGCGACGGACGCGACGGACGATGGGACGATGATCACGCTGCGCCGATTCCGGCACGCGGACGGCCGGACGGTGGAAGGGGAGGTGGCGGTGTCGCCGCTGCCCGACGGTGTCAGCTTCTGGGTCGTCCGCGACGCGCACCGGCACGCCGCGGTGAATGCGCTGCGCGACTCGGAGGCGCGGCTGCGCGCGGTCGCCGCCAATCTCAACGCGGCCCTCGTCGTCACCGACATCGAGGACCGCGTGACGTTCGTGAACGAGTACATGTGCGCCCGCACCGGGTACGCGTCCGACGAGCTGATCGGGCGGCAGCTCGCTCCGCTGCTCTTCCCGCGGTACGAGGAAGCGCTCCACGCGCAGCGGCTGGCGCGCCGGCTCGCGGGCGTGCGCGAAGCGTACGACGTAGTTCATCTCCGGAAGGACGGCTCGTCGTTCATGGGCCAGATCTCGGCGTCGCCCCTGCACGATGACCAGGGACGCGTGGTCGGCACCGTTGGCGTGATGCTGGACGTCACCGAGCGCTACGCGTGGGAGCACGAGATGGCGGACCGCGAGCAGCGCTATCGACTCCTGTTCGAGGTGATGCCGCTGCCGGCGTGGGTGTACGACGCCGAGACGTTGCGCTTCCTGGCCGTGAACCCTGCGGCGATCGAGCAGTACGGCTACTCGGAGTCGCAATTTCTCGCGATGACTATCCTCGACATCCGGCCCCCGGAAGACGCCGAGCGCGTGCACGAACAGGTGCGCATTCGCCGGGAGGGCTACCAGGGACAGTCCCGCGGGTGGGGCTATCGCCATCGGAAGGCCGACGGCGCGATCGTCGACGTCGAGATCGTCTCGTATGCCTTCGACTTCGAGACACGCGCGGCACGCATCGTGGTGGCCAACGACATCACCGAGCAGACGCGCCTGCGCCGGCGCGAGCGCGAGGTGGAATCGCAACTGCTGCTCGCGCAGAAGATGGAGGCCGTCGGCCGACTCGCCGGCGGCGTGGCGCACGACTTCAACAACCTGCTCAGTGTGGTGATGAACGCCGCCGAGGCGCTCGGTGACCAGCTGCCGGCAACGAGCGAGCTGCGCGACGAGGTACGGGACATCCGGCAGGCCGCCGAGCGCGGGGCGGCGCTCACGCGGCAGCTGCTGGCGTTCGGACGGAAGGAGGTGCACGCGCCCGGCCCCCTGGAGGTGGACGTCGTCGTGGCCGGCGTGCAGCGGCTGCTCGCCCGCGCGCTCGGCGGGAACGTGCGGCTCGACGTGCGCTGCTGTGCGTCGGGCGCCCAGGCGGTGGCCGACGCGAGTCAGCTCGAGCAGGTACTCGTGAACCTCGCGATCAATGGACGCGACGCGATGCCCGGGGGCGGCGCGCTCGTCATCACCACCGGCACCCGCGATGTCTCGCCCGATGAGGCGTCGGAGCTCGGCGTCGCCGTCGGCCCGTACGTGACGATCGAGGTCGCCGACAGCGGGATCGGGATGGACGAGGCGACTCGCGCTCGGGCGTTCGAGCCGTTCTACACCACGAAGGGGCCACAGCAGGGCAGCGGGCTCGGATTGTCCACGGTGTACGGGATCATTCGGCAATCCGCCGGCGCCGTCTCCATCGCCAGCGCGCCGGGCGCGGGCACGCGCGTGCTCGTTCAGCTGCCACGGACCGGTCAGCTCCCCGCGATCGGCACGCCGGAGACACCCGCGTCCACTTCCCCCTCCACACCCGCATCCGCGCCAGCCGGTGCCGACGCAGCGCCCCTGCCGCAGCTCGGTACCGTCCTGTTGGTGGAGGATGAACCGCGCGTGCGGGCGCAGGCGCGGCGGCTGCTCGAGCGCTGCGGCTACACGGTGCTGGACGCGCGCGACGGCGGTGAGGGCGTGGCCTGCTTCATCGAGCGAGGGCCGATGATCGACGTGGTGGTGACGGACGTCGTGATGCCCGTGCTCGGCGGGGTAGAGATGGTGGCGCGGCTGCGCGCTGTTCGCCCGCACCTGCCGGTCGTCTTCGTGTCCGGGTACACGGCCGAGGACCGCGACCTGCCACTCGACGTGCGCACCGCCTTCGTCGCCAAGCCGTATACGATCGCCAGCCTCTGCGACGCGATCGTCGGGGTCATGGCGGAGTCGGCCGCACGGTGATCGAGGGCGGCACGGCGGCGCGCGAATCCGATAAATTGCGGCATGACGCTGCCGCCATCTGACGACCTGCCGGGCGACGACGAGATCCCCGACGATGAGATCCCGGACGGGGAACTCGTTGCCGGAGACGCCGACGCAGACGACGAGGACGCCGACGCCGACGCCGACGCGGACGAAATCGTTGGCGAGGACGACACCCCGCCAGAGCCGCGAGGTCCGTTCACCCGTGAGAACCCACTCACCTTCATCGTCCCCGAGCCGCTGCTGCTGCGCATCGAGCGGGTCGACCGCCCGGGCGCGGCCCCCGGCGAGCAGCCGGTCGCCTTCACGCGCGCTGGCCCGCGCGATGTGCTGCTCGCCGTCAACGCCTTCCCCACCCAGCTGGTAGACGCGTTCTTCGCGAGCGACGCCTTCGGCGAGCCGGTGATCGTGGTCGGTGCGGCGTGGGAGGAAGAGGGCGGAGTCCGCGGCGAGCTCTCGACCTTGCTCCCCGAGCGCACCATGCGCGCGATCCAGGAGAGCGTGTCGCCCGACGGCGAGGACGACGAGGAGGACGACGACGAGGAGGAGCCGTGGGCGGCGTCGGCGACACTCGGGGAGACCTCCTACGAGGAGGTGGTCGGAGCCGACGACGACCACGACGAGGACGGGGACGACGGCGTCGAGGGTGACGACGAGGACGACGACGCGGAGCCGCACTTCCCGCTCGTGATCGGTGCGGTGCTCCGCTTCCCCGAAAATCGCCGCTTTCCGGCCGACTTCGAGCTCGAGGTGGACGACCTCATGCGCTCGATCCTGGAAGGACGGGCCATGGACGCAGCCGAGAAGCGAATCGACAACCTTCTGGGCGGAATCTGAACCCTGCCTGAGGGCGATTCGGTGCGGCACACCGATTGCTTTGATCAGGGTCGAGACCGACGCCATCTTCGTATGAGCAAGGTCCATACGCTGCCCGGAGACAGCAGACGCTGTCTCCGGGCTTCGTGTTATCTCGGAATGACGTCGATCGGCCGATCGGTTCGAGCACAGCTCGGGCGCGCGGCACGAACATTCCTGTATAGTGGATCGAATCCGTGGTTGGTTCGCAGAGTTCTGGGGTGGCGTCCGCCGGCCGCCGCCGTCTCACCAGCACAGCCGTAGGTGATCTGGTGTCTTGGAGTGTCGATGCCCATGGCCACGTCTTTCCCGCCCACGGCGGGGCGGCAGACGAGCCCTACCCGCACGTGGTGGTCGATCGCGCGGGGATCGAGTGGACGGTCCGGGAAGTAGAGACCCCTCAGCCCTGGGCGCGCGCCGACCGATGCCTGGTGATGAACTCGCGCGAGTGCGTGCGCCGAGCGTGGCGCTACCCGAGCGACTGGCGGAAGCTTGACGCGGACAAGTTGCTCCAGCTCAACGTGGTGGATTGACGGTGAGGCGGTGCTTGGGTGGCGCGTGGTGCGGGACTTCCACCCACCACCCA
Source organism: Gemmatimonadales bacterium (assembly GCA_038208205.1). Classification (GTDB taxonomy): domain Bacteria; phylum Gemmatimonadota; class Gemmatimonadetes; order Gemmatimonadales; family Gemmatimonadaceae; genus AG11. The sequence continues at coordinate 7,314 of JBBQYZ010000041.1, forward strand.
CCACCCACCACCCACCACCCACCACCCGCAACCGCCGATCGGAAACACCAGCCCCCCGCCACGCGTACGGCCCTCCATCGCCTCTCTCCGGAGCTCGCCATGCGCAAGCTGCTCAAGTTCATCGTCGTGTCGGCGCTCGTCCTGTTCATCGGCGTGCCCGCAGTCTTTCTCGTGTTCGTCCTCGGCATGACCGCGCTCGGCGTCACCCTGGGGATCGCCGGGGCGATCATCGGGATGCTGTTCGCCGTGCTCAAGATGGCGCTGATAGTGATCCTGCCGATCGTGGTCGTGGTGTGGATCGCCCGACGCCTGTTCGCCCCGCACCGATCGTATTGACGGTGGGCGGTGCGAGGGGGGAGGCCCACTCGCCATTCAGGAGCAGTACTCCGCCCGCTTGAGCGGATCACCGGCGTCCACTACCCTGCGTTGTATGGACGTCCATACATCTCGGCGCGAAGGCGCACTTCCAGTCTCGCCCGGCCTGGCCGAAGAGCAGGAAGTCCTCCTCGCCGAGCTGTCGACGCCTCCCGACGTCGCTCCCGTCGACAGCCGTACCGTCCTGATCGCGGCGCTGGCGATCCTCATCGCAATCGGGGCCGGCCTGGTCGCACAGCTGCTCACCGCGCTGATCGCCCTTATCACGAACGTCGCTTTCTACCACACCTTCTCCTTCGTTCTGCGCTCACCCGCCGGCGCCAACGTCGGGGCCTGGGTGCTGGTGATCCCGGTCGTCGGTGCGCTGCTCGTCGGGGTGATGGCGCGGTATGGGTCGGCCGCCATTCGCGGCCATGGCATTCCCGAGGTGATGGAGCGGGTGCTCTACGGCGAGAGCCGGATCCCCGCCCGCGTGATGATCCTCAAGCCGATCTCCGCCGCCGTCGCCATCGGCACCGGCGGACCGTTCGGCGCCGAGGGCCCGATCATCGCCACCGGCGGTGCGCTGGGCTCGCTCGTGGGCCAGCTGCTCCACGTGAGCGCCGACGAGCGAAAGACTCTCCTCGCTGCCGGAGCCGCGGCGGGGATGGCAGCCACCTTCGGCAGCCCGATCGCCGCGGTGCTGCTCGCCGTCGAGCTGCTGCTGTTCGAGTACCGCGCCCGGTCCCTCATTCCCGTCGCGCTGGCGTCGGCCGCCGCGGCGTCGGTGCGCGTCGCCTTCCGCGGCACGGGGACGGACTTCGCGATCGGCGCCATCGCGCAGGCCCACGGCGAGGCGCTGGCCTACTACGCCATCATCGGCGCCTTGGTCGGAGTCGCCGCCGCTTATATCACCCGCGCGACCTACGCCATCGAGGACTTGTTCGAGCACCTGCCGATCCACTGGGCCTGGTGGCCGGCGATCGGTGCCGTCTTCCTGGGCGCGATCGGATACGGGCAGCCCCGCGTGCTCGGTATCGGCTACGAGAACATCACGGCCATCATCAACGGGGAACTGGTCGGCACGACGCTCGCCGTGTTCGTCGTCGCCAAGTTCCTCGCCTGGGCGATCTACCTCGGCAGCGGCACCTCCGGGGGCACGCTCGCACCGCTCTTTACGATCGGCGGCGGGCTCGGTGCGCTCCTTGGCGCCGCCGCCGCGGCGCTGGTACCCGGCGCGAAGGTCGAGCCGCAGGTGGCGGCGCTCGTCGGCATGTCGGCGATCTTCGCCGGCGCGTCGCACGCCCTGCTCGCCGCCGTCGTGTTCACCTTCGAGATCACTCGCCAGCCCTTCGGCCTCCTGCCGCTGCTCGCCGGCGGGACGGCGGCGTACTGCGCGTCGCTACTCGTCAATCGCAACTCGATCATGACGGAGAAGCTCGCGCGCCGCGGCGTCCCGGTGAGCGTGGAGTACAGTGCCGACTACCTCGGGCAGCGGCTCGTGCGCGACACGGCGTTCCGCGAGGTGGTCACCCTGCGCGGTGCCGACACGCTCGACGTCGTTCGACGTTGGCTCGCGTCCCGGGCGCCGGGGAGCAGTCATCAGGGGTTCCCGATCGTGGACGAGGCCGGGCTCCTCATGGGCGTGCTGACGCGCCGGGACCTCGTGGGGAGCGACGTGGACGAGGCGGCGTCGGTCGCATCGCTCATGCGGCGCGCGCCCGTGGTGGTGTTCGCCGACAACACGCTGCGCGACGCGGCCGACCAGATGACCCGATCGGGGGTGGGCCGGCTTCCCGTGGTGGAGCGCACCGCGCCCCGTCGGGTGCTCGGCATGATCTCGCGCTCCGACCTGCTCGCCGCTCACGCCGACCGGCTCGACGCCGGAACGCGGAAGCGGGAACCGGTCAAGTTGTAGCACGTGGCAGCCGTGACTAAGGGGGACGCTCGACGGTCAGGAGAGTGTCGAACTCGCCGTCTCCCTCCCGCATGGCCACCCCCACTCAACTCGGACGGCGCTCTCGCGTTGCGGTGCTCGTCGTCATCGCCGTCGCGGTGGCGATGCTCGGCGTGCTCGTCGTGCAGACAGCGCGGCAGTCGGCAGACCTCACCCTCGCGAACGCGGCAGGGCGGCAGCGGATGCTGAGCGAGCGCCTGCTCGCGGCCGCCTCCGCCGCGCATGGCGCACCCCTGGAAGAGCGCGAGCTCTGGCGGCGTCGCGCTCACGCCACCGCCGAAGAGTGGCGCGAGGACGCACGACGACTGACTGACGCGTTGCACGACGGCTCGATCCCCGGAAATTCCCCCACCGCGGCGGAATACGCCGCGCTCGATCCGCTGCGCGGCGCGGTGCTCGCGGCCGCCGAGGCGGCGGCGAGCGGATCGGACTCGCCCGCACAGGACTCGCTCGTCGTACAGCAGCGCCGATTCGTCGCCGGCATCGACCAGGTAGTCGCGCGGCTCGAGAACGACTCGGCCCTGCGCGTCGACCGCCTGGTGCAGGTGGAAGCGGCGTGCGTGATCCTCCTGCTCGCCGCGCTCGGCCTCGGGCTCCGGCTGGCCCTCCTCCCCGCGCAGGAGCGTCTGGTCGAGACCGTGAACGCGCTGGAGGAGAGCGAGGGGCGCACGCGTGCCGTGCTCGACGCGATGGTCGAAGGCATGCTCCTGATCGATACCGGCGGGCGCATGCTCGGCTGGAACGCGAGCGCGCTGCGTATCCTTGGCATCGACGACGCGCATGCCGCGGACGCATTGCCCGTCGCGGCGCGCCGGCTCACGGACGCTCGCGGGCGGCCGCTCGCGCTCGATGAGGTGCCGAGCCGGGTGGCGATCCGCAGCGGCCGCGCGATGACCGGCACTCGGCTCGGCGTCTCCGACGGGTCGAGCGTTACCCGCTGGCTCTCGGTGAACACGCATCCGCTCTTCCGTCCAGAGGCCTCGACGCCGTACGCCGTCGTGTCAATCTTCCGCGACGTCACGGAAGAGCACCGGGTGGAAGAGGAGCGCGCCGTGCAGGCCGAGGCGCGCGAGCTGCAGAACCGCGAGCTCATCGCGCACGCCGACGCCCTCCAGCGCGAGCAGGCGATCTTTCGCTCGCTCGTCGACACCGCGGGAAGCGCGATCGTGGGACTTGACCGGGACGGCCGCGTGTTCGAGTGGAACCGGGAAGCCGAGCAGCTCTACGGTGTGCCGCGGGCGGCGGCGCTCGGCGTGTCGTACCTGGACAGCTTCGCCCAGCTCGAACACGGGACGAGCATCCGGCATGGGCTCGAGACCGTTCTGGGC
>JBBQYZ010000042.1:0-10874 GCA_038208205.1 Gemmatimonadales bacterium
GTGCAGCGAGCGACCGTCGGTGATGGCCTCCACCTCGTTTATCAGGCGCTCGACCGGCTCGATGGCCCGTCCCGCGATGCCGTACGACGCCGCGATCGACACCAGCACGATCACCGGAAAGACGACGAGCATCGTGCCGACGAGCAGGCTCGGACTGAGCTCGACGATCGACGTAGGGACCCCGGCGACGATGCGCGTGATGTTGGGGAGCAGCACAGGATCCCGTCGCGCGGCAAGCAGCAGGCGACCACCGAACAACGTGTCACTCAGCGAGACGAGGGCTCCCTCGCCATTCGGGACGAGCCGAACCGCCGTCTCGTCGATCGCCGCGCGATCGTCGGACGGAAGTTGGCGGATGCCGATCGAGCTGTAGATCTGCCGGTCATCCCGGTCGTAGACGATGAAGTAGCCTGGCACGCGCTCGAGGAGAGCCCGCATCTCTTCCGTGGCGTACACGCGATTCCGATGCGGGCCGTCGCCGGTCTCGCGGGCAACGGTCAGCGCGATCCCCTGCTCCGACGCCGCCCGCAGGTAGGAGAGCGCGCGATCTCCCTGACCGAGGGCGATGGGTCCGAGCTCCTGGAGCCCACGGGCCGAACGCGCGAAGTAGAGCGCCCCGGCGAAGACGATCAGGCTGCCGACGAGGGCGAACGCGTAGGCGACGGTCAGTCGCGCCCTCAGCGTCGCCACGTCACTCCTTCAGGACGTAGCCGACGCCGCGGACAGTGGTGATCAGCTTCCGCGCGTGTCTCGCGTCGACCTTCTTGCGGAGGTGGTTGATCACCACGTCCACGATGTTGGTGCCCGGATCGAAGTGGTAGCCCCACGCGTACTCGGTGATGAGAGTTCGGCTCATCACGCGTCCTGCGTGTCGCGCGAGGTACTCGAGCACCGTGTACTCCTTCGGGGTGAGCTCGATCTGCTCGCCCGCGCGCCGCACCTCGCGCGTGGCCTGGTCGATCGCGAGGTCGGCGACCTGCAGCACCGGTGACGCGAGCGCGCGCGGTCGCCGCGCCAGCGCCTCGACGCGCGCCATGAGCTCCTCGAACGCGAAGGGCTTGGTGACGTAATCGTCGGCCCCGGCGCGCAAGGTCGCGACCTTCGCGTCCACCGCATCCTGCGCAGTGAGGACGAGCACGGGCCGCTCGAACCCCTTGGCACGCAGCGATTGCAGCACCTCGATCCCGCTCTTTCCGGGCAGCCGCATGTCGAGCACGATGAGGTCGTACGCTTCGGAGCTCGCCCGACGCTCCCCCTCCTCGCCGTCGGTGGTGAGGTCCACGGAGCAGCGATGCTCCTCCAGCCCTCGCTTCACGTACTGCCCGACGGTCGGGTCGTCCTCGATGACGAGGATCCGCACGCCGCTACTCCTCGCCGCCCGGGCGCCGGAAGTTGTACTCGCGGATCTTCCGGTACAGAGTCTTGGAGCTGATGCCGAGTGTGCTCGCCGCCTTGCCCTGATGCCAGTTGGTGTTGTGGAGGACGGACTCGATGTGCCGGCGCTCCAGCTCCGCAAGCGACACCGCGGGCGATGATACCGGTGTGGGCGGATGGCCGGGCAGCTGGAGTGGCAGGTCCGCCGCACGGATCTGCGGCCCCTGCGCCAGCAGCACGGCGCGCTCCATCACGTTCCTCAGCTCCCGCACGTTGCCGGGCCACGGGTAGCGCGACAGCAGGTCGAGCGCGTCGGCACTCAGCGTCGGCGGGTTCGTGCGGCCGAACTGCTTGAGGAACTGCCGCGCGAGCAGCGGGATGTCCGTCGCTCGGTCGCGGAGCGGAGGGAGCTCGATCGCGATCGCGTTCACCCGGTAGAACAGGTCGTCGCGGAACAGGCCGTCCTTGACGCGCGCCTCGAGGTCGCGGTTCGTCGCCGCGAGGATGCGCACGTCGACCTCGACCTTCTGCGTGCCTCCCACGCGGTAGAAGCTGCGCTGCTCCAAGGCGCGGAGTAGCTTGCCCTGGAGCTTGGACGAGAGCTCGCTGATCTCGTCGAGGAAGAGGGTACCACCAGCCGCCAGCTCCATCAGGCCGAGCTTGCGCTCGTCGGCGCCGGGGAAGGCACTGCGCTCATGACCGAACAGCTCGCTCTCGAGCATTCCCTCGCTCAGCGCGGCGCAGCTCACGTCAACGAAAGGACCGGTGCGCTCGGACAGACGGTGGAGCATGTGGGCGACGAGCTCCTTGCCCGTCCCCGACTCGCCGCTGATGAGCACGGGCGAGTCGCTGGGCGCGACCCGTCCCACGACGTCGAGCACTGCCTGCATCGGCGCGTACTGCGTGAGAATCTCCGCCGCGCCGCCGGCGCGCTGGAGCTGCGACTGGAGCAGCACGTTCTCACGCGACAGGCGCCGCTTCTCCCAGGCACGCCGCACGAGCACGTCGATCTCCGCCATGCGGTACGGCTTCGACATGTAGTCGTAGGCGCCGAGCTTCATCGCGCTGATGGCCGTCTCGATCGTACCGTTCCCGGTGATGATGATGACCTCCGGCGGGTCGGCGTCGGCGCGTACCTGCTTGAGCACCTCCAGGCCGTCGAGCTCCGGCATCACGATGTCAAGCAGGGCCACGTCGAAGGCCTCGGCGCGCAGCGCGTCGAGCGCCGCACGGCCGTCGGCGACGGTCGTCACCCCATACCCGCGACCAGTCAGGAAGTTGGAGAGGATCTGCCCAAGATGAACCTCGTCCTCGGCCACCAGCACTTTGATCTTCGTATCCGTCACTCGTGCTCTCCATTCTCGTCGGCGCGTGGAAGCAGGATGCGGAATACGCTCCCCTCGCCCGGCGCGCTGTCAACCTCGATGCGACCGCCATGCTCCGCGACGATCGCGTAGCAGATGGACAGCCCAAGCCCCGTTCCTCGTCCTGGCGCCTTCGTCGTGAAGAAGGGCTCGAAGATCTTCCCGACGTCGGCGCGACGGATGCCCTCACCCTGGTCGACGACCTCCGCCACCACCGTCCGGGCGTCATCGGCCCAGCGCGTGCGCAGGGCGACGGTACCCTTCTCCTGCATCGCGTCCATGGCGTTGATGAGCAGCGCCATGAAAACCTGGACGAGCTGCTCCTCGTTGGCGCGCACCACGGGACCGAGCGTGCGATCCAGGTCCACCTTCACCTGGAGCTTCTTGAACCGCGTATGGTGCTTGAGCACGAAGAGCGTCCGCTCGATCGCCACATTGACGTCGACCAGCGACTTCTCGGCGGACTTCGGCCGACTGAAGTCGAGGAGGGAGTCGATGATGCCCTTGCAGCGGAGCACCTCGCTCTGGATCAGGCGCAGGCCTTCCTGCACGTCCGGCGAGGCGTCCTCGTGCGACAGCTCCATGCCCTCGGCGCAGGCGGCGATGATGGCGAGCGGGTTGTTGATCTCGTGCATCACGCCGGCGGCGAGCGTTCCGATCTCCGCGAGCTTCTCGGCCTGCGAGAAGCGGTCGTTTGCCTGCCGCCACTCGGTGACGTCCTCGCCCACGGTGATCACGTGCGTCACGGGTCCGTCGTCGAGGCGCATCGGAATCTTGGACAGCCGGTACGTACGCAGCTCACCGGAGGCCGTGCTCTCCATCTGGAAGATCTGAAGACGTCCGGTGGCGAACACTTCGTCGAACTCCCGTCGGAGCACGGCGGCCGGCTGCCGGTGCAGGATCTCGAAGATCGTCCGGCCGATCGCCTCCTCGCGTGAGACGCCCTGCATGCCGGTTTCGCGCTTGTGGTTCCAGACCGAGATGCGGTACTCGCGGTCGATCACGTAGAGTCCGACCGGAAGCGAGTCGATGATGCGCTCGGTGACGCGGCGCTCGCGGTCGATCTGCCGCGTCCGCTCGATGACCTCGCTCTCGAGGCGATGCGCGTAGGCGGCCTGTCGTAGCACCGGAGCGAGTATGTCGGCGACCGTCGCGAGAAAGGTTCGCTCGTCGGGTGTCAGCCGCTCGGTCGCTGTGAGAACGAGCGCGCCGAGCGGATGGTGTGCCGCGTCGAGCCGCACGACGATGAGGTCGCCGGCCTCGCGGGTCTGTGCCGCGAGCCGCGCCCTGACGGCCGCGGGCGTGGGGGGCGGTGCACCGACCCTCGCCTTGCAGCGCAGCTCGCGCTCGTCCATCAGCCAGAGCGATGCGCTGGCGGCACGCACCGTGTCCGCCACGCGAGCGAGCACGCCGCCGAGCACCTCCGTCGGTGCCTCGCCGGTGGCGAGCGCCGCCGCGATCTGAGCGACGGCCGACAGAAGCGGCGGACGTTCGCCGCGTTCGCCGTGGTCGGACTGCGGCGGCGGGGTCAGGGAGCCCGGCTCGTCGTGGCTGGAACGTGAAGTGGCCAGGGCTCTGCTCGCGGAGGTTACCGCTACAACCTAGGACGAAATGTCCAAACGGACAAGATGACCGACGACGAAAAGGTCGAAATCGTGCAATCGGCAAGTCCGACTGTCGGCCTTCGGCCAGTCCGCCGCTAGGTCAGCGCGCGGATCTGCTCCAAGAGCTCGCCGCTCGATCGCTTGTGCGAGGGGTTCATCTCGACGTGCTCCCAGCGGATCACGCCGGAGGCATCGATCAGGAAATAGGCTCGGGTCGAGAAGAATCGATCCTCGAGCAGCACGCCGTATTGCCGGGCGACGTCCCGCTTGAAGTCGCTGAGCAGGTCGGACTTCATGCCGTACTTGCTCTTGAACTCGCCGAGCGTGGGAGTGGAGTCCACACTGATCGGCAGCACCACGGTGTCGACCGATGCGAATTGGTCCCAGTCGTCGCGCATCTCGCAGAGTTCAGCTGTGCAGGTGCTGGTAAACGCGAGGGGGAAGAAGGCCAGCAGGACTTTCCTGCCGCGCAACGAAGACAGGGTGAGGTCCTGGCCCGAAGTGGAGGAGACGGTGAAGTCCGGTGCGACGGCGCCGACGGGAGGCACTGCTGATGGCATACGAATCTGCTCGCGGGTGAAGGTGGCGGGACGGGGCTCGCGCCTTCAACTAAACAGAGTGACCGATCGAACGGTGCCGGGCAGGTCCCTTCTGGCTCGCGCCTACCGCGAGACCGGCGCGAAGAACGACACTCCACGCACGTTCTCGTCGATGCGCAGCGCGCCCCCGAGCGACGGAAAGGCGCGCGCGGTACAATCGGCGCGCTCGCACACGCGACAGGTCACGCCGATCGGCACGGCGGCCGCCACGTTCTGGAGGTCCAACGCATCGCCGTAGACCAACCGACGTCCCTCGCTCCCATCGCACCCGACACCCACGGCATAGGGGGCTTCGGGCGCGCCGAAGCCACGCGAGTGTCGCTCGACGGTGCGAGCGACAGCGAGCACAGTGTGGCCGTTCGGGAGCCGTGAGTGCTGCACCCGTACTCGACCGGGCTGCAGAAAGGCGGAGTGCACGTTCCAGAGCGAGCACAAGCCGCTGAAGCGGGGAAACTGGATGCCGGCGGCACTGAAGCGCTTCGAGATGTTGCCGGCGAGATCGACGCGCAGCATGTAGAAGGGCACGCCCTCCAGGCCGGGCCGGCGCAGCGTGGTGAGTCGATGACAGGTCTGCTCCCACCCGACGCGAAAGCGGTGACCCAGGAGCTCGATGTCGTACCGCTGCGACTCGGCGGCACGAAAAAATCGCTCGTACGGCATCAGGAGTGCGCCGGCGAAGTATCCAGCCAGCGCGACGCGGCCAAGGGCACGCGATTCGGCGGTGGTGAGTCCGGGGTCGAGCACGAGCTCGTCGAGCGAGGCCGCGGAGGTGAGGAGCGCCGTCTGGACAGCGACCTGGAAGTTGCGCGACCCGCGGCGCAGAACCTCGGACAGCAGCAGCTCCCCGCGGCCGCGATCGAAGCGCCGCACCGCACCTTCCATCTCATCGACGGTCAGCACACGAACATGCACCCCGTGACGCCGCTCCAGGTAGCGCGCGAGCCGGCCAAACAGATCGTGTCCCTCGGCGTCGGCTTCGGCGAGCACGCGTTCGGCTTCGGCTTCGAGCGTGGGAAAATAGTTGCTGTTGCGTTGCAGGAAATCCGAAACCTGCTCCGACGAGAGCTGCACGCGGTCGACGGTGCCCAGGTCGTGCTGGGCATCCATCAATCGCTCGCCGAGGGTCTCGAGGGTACCGCGCGCGTTGGCGTAGCCACGGTGCAGGCGGACGACGGCCCGCGCGACCTCGGGGCAGCTCTCGGTCAGGTGCTGCAGGTCAGTGGCGGTGAGCGGATGATCCTCGAACAACGGGTCGCTGAACAGCTCCGTCAGTGACGCGAGGAGCTCGGCGTCCGGCCCCGACGCGAGGGTGCGCAGGTCGACATCGAGGGCGCGGGCGAGCTGCAGCAGCAGCGCCGTCGTGACGGGACGCCGATCGTGCTCGACGAGATTGAGATAGCTGGCCGAGATGCCGAGGCGCTTCGCAAGCTCTGCCTGGCTCAGTCCGAGCCGGGTGCGCAGCGGACGGATACGTCGACCGAGGAAGACTGGCTTGCCCATTGGCGACTCCGCGAGGGTGGGCCGATTTACAACCTTTCGATCTTTACAATCAAGGACGCCTACGGGCGTGACAACGTAACGTCAGAAACAGCAGTGACTTACTGGACTGCCGCGTCAGACCGTGCAATCCTGTAACGGTCGAGCAGCCAGCTCGCGAGAACCCGGTCTCCACTGACACCCGAGGCGAGATTCATGACCGCACTGTTCGAGCACGAGACAACGACCCGGCCGCTCGAGGAGGCACCAGATGGCCGCGCGTCCGTGCGGCCGAGCGCTCGCTGGTCTGGCATCCGCCGTCCGTATACGGACGCAGATGTCGCCAGGCTGCAGAGCACCGTGCGCGTACGTCACACGATCGCGGAAGTGGGCGCGCGGCGCCTCTGGGATCTGCTGACGAGCCGAGCGTACGTGCACGCCCTGGGCGCCCTGACCGGCAATCAGGCGGTGCAGCAGGTGCGCGCCGGCCTCGAGGCGATCTATCTGAGCGGCTGGCAGGTGGCGGCCGACGCCAATCTCGCCGGCCAGACCTACCCGGACCAGAGCCTCTATCCGGCGAACAGCGTTCCCGCAGTGGTGCGCCGGATCAATCAGGCGCTGCTCCGGGCCGACGAGATCGAGGCGTCGGAGGGCAAGCGTGGCACCCATTACTGGCTGGCGCCGATCATCGCCGATGCCGAGGCGGGATTTGGCGGCCCGCTCAACGCCTTCGAGCTGATGAAGTCGATGATCGAGGCGGGTGCGGCGGGAGTGCACTTCGAGGATCAGCTCTCGTCGGAGAAGAAATGCGGTCATCTGGGTGGCAAGGTGCTGCTGCCGACCGCGCAGTTCATCCGCACGCTGGTGGCGGCGCGGCTCGCGGCCGACGTGATGGAAGTTCCGACGGTGCTGGTGGCGCGGACGGACGCCGACAGCGCGCGGCTGCTGACGAGTGACATCGATCCGGCCGATGCGCCATTCCTCACGGGCGAGCGGACTCCTGAGGGCTTTTACCGCATCACGGGCGGACTCGAATGCGCGATCGCGCGCGGGCTTGCCTACGCGCCGTATGCCGACCTGCTCTGGTGCGAGACGTCGACGCCGGACCTCGGCGAGGCGCGGCGGTTCGCCGAAGCGGTGCACGACCGCTTTCCCGACAAGATGCTGGCGTACAACTGCTCGCCCTCGTTCAACTGGAAGAAGAAGCTCGACGCGACGACGATCGCGACCTTTCAGCGGGAGCTCGGCGCGATGGGATACCGGTTCCAGTTCGTCACGCTCGCCGGCTTCCATTCGCTGAATCACGCCATGTTCGAGCTCGCCGATGGCTACCGTGCGCGCGGCATGGCGGCGTACTCGGAGCTGCAGGAGCGAGAGTTCGCGTCGGAGGCGGCGGGCTACACGGCCACGCGGCACCAGCGCGAGGTGGGGACAGGGTACTTCGACCAGGTCGCGCAGACGATCTCGGGGGGACTCTCGTCGACGGTGGCGCTGGCGGGATCGACCGAGGCAGCGCAGTTCTGAGGCGCGCGATGGGTCGGTAGGTCGCGTCGTCGGTAGGTCGGGACAACGACGGCCGAAGGGCACACCGAACTCCGTTCGGTGTGCCCTTCGCACAGTCACGAGCAACGAACCTACCGCCCTGCGGAGCTACGTGCCCTGATGGAGCGTATCGGGATCGAACCGATGACCTCCTGCTTGCAAAGCAGGCGCTCTCCCAACTGAGCTAACGCCCCGGAACTTGCAGTCCAAAAAAGCTAACGCGGCACGCCCCGAGGGAGAAGCGACCCATGACGACCACGCACGCGACTGGCGCGACGGCCGGACAACTCACGATCCCCTGCCCTTCATGCGGGCGCTGGAATCGCATCATGGCGGCGCGCGTAGCCGACCGACCCAAGTGCGGAGCGTGCGCGCAGACGATCTCGCTCGACCGGCCGCTCGCGCTCACCGATGCAACCTTCGATCGGGTCATCGCCGAGAGTGGCGTGTCGGTGCTCGTGGACTTCTACGCCGACTGGTGCGGGCCCTGCAAGATGATGGCGCCCGCAATCGACGAGCTGGCGCGAATGTCCATCGGTGCCGCGCTCGTAGCCAAGCTCGACACCGACGCCTCGCCGCGCACCGCCACGAGGTACCAGATTCGCGGCATTCCGACCGTGATCGTGTTCAGCGGCGGCCACGAGGTGACGCGGCAGAGCGGCGTGCTGTCACTGGCGGCCTTGCAGGCCATGGTGCGCTGAGTCTCGAACGTCGGCGACCGAAAGGGCACCGAGCCAGATCGGCCGGTGCTCGTTCCTCATCGTCGAGTCGGCGAACCGCCAGTCAGCTTCGCCGCCGCAGGCGAGCGATGCCGAGCATGGCGCCGAGGCCGCTGCCCAACAGGAGCAGCGCCGACGGCTCTGGCGTGGTGGTCACCGCGGTGACGACGGTGATCGCCCCGCGAACCTCACCACCGCCAAACTGTCGCGTGTGAAAGTTGATGTAGGAAAGGCCGGCCAGGATGTTCGGCAGCTGTGCCGCGAGAGTGGTGCCGTTTCCCTCGCTGAAGTCCCACTTCCCGCTGATCGTCCCACCAACTCCGCTGGCGAACGGCGTGGTGACAACGTCGTTGGGGTTGTTGTCGTTGAAGGGAGTACCGAAGAACCCCCACACGACCGGAGCGGTGCCAGGGAGCGTGAGCGTGGACGACGCGTGGATGTGCGCCGCCGTGAGATTGTCATTCACGTCGGCGGACTGTAAGCCCGTGAAGTCGATGTTGTTGACGGTGGCCGTGAACGACATCGACGTGTGGGCGTCGTTGAGGACGAAGGTCGCGAACCCGAACGACGCCGGTCGGGGCCCACCGGTACTGAGCGTGGGAATCACCCCTCCCGGCAGGGTCGCGGTGGCCTCCTGGGCGTTGGTCAGGGTGGCGGAGAACGACATCTGCTGCGCCGCAACCGGGTAGGCCGCGGCGATAGTCATGAGCAGCGCGGCGGACACGGCGAGATGTGAGGCCCTCATCTGACTCCTCCTTGGGGAGACGCGCCGGCGCTTCGGAGCCCATCGGCGGGATCGGCGACGCGGCGGGCGACCTTCCAGCAGGAGCGAACCATACGCGACGAAGGCACGCCCGCAAGATGGGTGTGCCTTCGCGGAACGCGGGACCTGACGTCCTACTCGTGCGCGGGCAGCGGCTCCATGGTCTCCGCGTCCACCGGGACCTGCACCTCATCGCGGTACGGCGACGTCATCAAGGTGACCCGCATGCGTGGGAAGGCGTTCATGAAGCTCAGGTAGCAGAACCCCCACAGCCCGAGATATCCGAGCGCGATCGCGATCTCCCAGAGTCCGAAGGGATTGGATGCCACCTCGCCGTACAGGGAGGGATAGACCTCGAGGTACCGCACCAGAAACATGCCGACGAGGCTCAGGCCGGTGAACAGCGCCAGCGTGGGCCGGAACACCTTGGCGGCGCGCGACAGCAGACCGAAGAAGGGCGCGAAGAAGACGAGGATCACCGCCGACACCGTGAAGTGCACCCAAGGCTCGATCAGGCGGAGCCGCGGCCAGTGTGTCTCCTCACCAAGGTTGCCGTACCAGATGACGAGATACTGCCCGAAGGTGAGGTAGCCCCAGAACGCCGTGAAGGCGAAGCACAGCTTCCCGAGATCGTGGAAGTGGTTCTCGCCGATCAACGCCTCGGCGCCCAGATAACGGCGCCAGGCCATGACGAGCAGGGTGAAGAGCGTCAGCGCGCAGAGCCAGCCCCCCATGAAGAACCACCACCCGTACAGGCTGCTCTGAAAGTGCAGCGACAATCCCATCGACAGGTCGAAGGCGAGCACCGACCATCCGTAGCCGAACACCAACGCGAGCACCACGGCGAGCTTGCCTTGCAGCGAGTGCGTGCTGTGCAGTTCACGTCGCTCGTCGCCGAACCCGTTGCGCATCCGCGCGCGCAGGCCCGAGGCCCACCGACCGCCTGCCTCAGGCAGGAGACCGACGTCGAGCCGCAGCGACGTGTAGATGAACCAGAGCGACAGAACGGTGATCGCGCCGAACGCGACGATGTCGCGGATGGACAGGAAGGTGCCGTTGTACCAGGTGACCTTCTCCGCGACCGGCGGCACCTCGTGCGTCCACGGGAAGACATGCCCCTTGCCCGCGAACAGGGTGAGGAGCAGCAGCACGAAGGCGATCGGAAGGAAGGCGACGTAGCCCTCCATGAAGCGAATGATCGGTCGCGACCAGCGCGCGGTGGTGATGCGCTGCACCGCCACGAACAGCACGCCGGCCGACGACAGCACGGTGAAGTACAGCCAGCTGACGTGGTACGCACGCCAGGCGCGATCGGGCGCGATGAACAGGCCGACGATGAACGCGACCGCACCGATCGCCGCGAGCACGAGCGATGACGTCGTGAGCAGTACGGGAGTCGGCTTGGTGTACGCGCGCACGACCTCCTCGCGCGT
>JBBQYZ010000043.1:0-10757 GCA_038208205.1 Gemmatimonadales bacterium
GCGCGGGCCGCCTGGGTGCGGCACCAACGTCATACGGGTTCCACCGCGTCTTCCTCCTCCAGGTCCAGCCGCCGCAGGTGATCGACGAGCAGTCGAACGAACTCCTCCGGCGTAATCTCGCCACGCAGGTCCTTCGGCGTCTGTCCCGTCCACTCGCGAAGCTGATCCCGCAAGCCGTCCGGGCTCGCGTACCCGAGCTTCCGTGCCACCTCCTTCAATCGACTCCGTGGACTGTGCAGGAACGTGTAGGCTCGCAGCAGCCGCGCGCAGGCGATCAGGTGACGGGGGTGAAGCCCCACCGGCGCCAGATGCCGGTACAACGTACGGGTCGTCATCCCCGCCTGCGATGCCAGCTCTTGACTGTTCCTCACCCGAGACGGCGAGCGCACCAGCTGCTCGATCGCCCGGGCGAGCACCACCGGTAGAACTCGTAACGGACCCGCCAGCTCGCGCAACATCAACTCGGCCATCGGGTGCGCGGGGACCCGCTCGATCAGCTCCAGGAACCTCGCCGGCTCGTCATCGAACCGGTTCAGCACCACGTGCTCGACCCCGCACCGTGCCAACCTCACCACGAGCCGCATCGCCATCGGCGACAACGTGGTGTAGACGATCACGGGGAGCGAAGGGTGACCGGCGATGAGCTCCTCCACCGCCTCCGCCATCTGACCATCGCGCACGGACGGGTCCACCACCAGTAGGTCCGCGTCGCCATTGCTGAGCATCGTGTGCAGCTCCGCCGGACCGCCCGCCGCACTCAGGGAATGAGCATCCCCGAGCACGACGCGAAGGTGGGCCAGCAGAAGACGTGGCAGGTAGGCAGCGACGTGCAATACTGAACGCGGATGAAGAATGTCGCAAAAACCCGGTTTTTTGTCACAAAATGCCGGTTTACGCAATTCACCGCGAGCCTACGTTCGGGTCAGAGTCCACGCCAACCCGTCCGCCCACACGCTCCGGAGTCGCCAATGTCCCGTCGTCACCTCTCCCTTCTGGTCGTCGCGATCGCCTCCATGGCTCTCTCCGCCTGCGGCACGTCGCCGACGGCCCCGCGCGCCGAGGACGGCTCCACAACGCCGCCACCGACCATCGGCACCAGCGGCAGCAACGGCTGATCGGAACGCCGCTCGGCGCTCGATCACGAGGGCACGAGCCGTCGCATCTGTCCGATCGTCGAGGCGATCGTCCGGAGCGACGCGGGAACGGGAGAGTCGGGGGCCAACGCCTCCACTGACTCTCCCTTTTTCGCGCGCGAGATGACCGCTTCGGCGGCGAACACCGTCTTGTTGAATCCATGCCGTTCCGCGATTGATCGTGCGCGCTCGCCAGCGGCGATCGCGGACTCGAACCGTTCGAGCGCCTCGTAGCTCTCGGCGGTCTGGAGGTGGAACTGTGCCTGCTGCGCGGGCGGAAAGGATTCCGTCGCGAGCGCGCGCCGGTACCGCTCGAACACTGGCATCGAGCCCTCGCGCGCCGCGATCTCCATCAGGTTGATCGAGGCCGCCCATCGCTGGTACTGCTCCTGCGCGGTGGCCTCGATGATCATGAACGCGTCCTTCGCGGCGCTGCGCACGCCGAGCATGTAGAACGCCGACGCGATGTCGGCGAGCAGACGGTCGCGGTTGATCGCGTCCGTCGTCAGCTCCAGCGACTGGTACGCCATCTCGACCGAGAGGTCGTAGCGCCCGTGGTGGAAGGCGACGTCCGCGCGATCCTGCAACGCCATCGCCCGCACCTCGGAGAGGTCGTCCCTGGCGGCGGCCCGCGCGATCGTGTCGTCGAGCAGTGCCTCGGCGTTCGGCAGGTTGCCGCGAGCCATCGCGATCTTGGCGCTGCCGATCTGGGCCCGCAGGACCCCGAACAGGTCGTCGGCGTCCCGCGCAATCGCGCTCGCGGCGTCGTACCCGGCTGCTGCCTCGTCCAGCGCGCCCATGCTGCGCATGCAGTAGGCCCGCCGGAGCTGCGCCGAGATGGCCACGTCGCTGTGCTCGATCGGGTGTACGTGGGCGATCACCGTCTCGTAGACGTCGGCCGCCAGCGGCCACTTCGCGTCGAGGTCGAGTGCACGTGCGTACGCCATGAGCCGCGGCGCGATCGCGTCGACGTCCCCCGTCTCCGATTCCTTCAGCGCCTGGACCACGCTCCAAAGGATCGCCCGCGCGGGAAGCCCCGCAGGCATCTCCTCGATCGACGCTTCCACCGAGCGAACGCCCCACCCGTCCGCGGCGACCACCGCTGCCCCCTCGCTGACCCAGGCATCCACGAGCCGCAGCGTGACGAGGCCCGCGCTCACCGCGCGCCAGCTCTCGTCCCGCTCATCCAGACCGGCCAACTCCGTGAAGTAGGCCTGATGCCGCATGTTGCCGGTGAGATCGAACACCGCGCACTCTCCAGACTAGGGGGCGTCCAGCCAGCGACCGCTCTGACGTCCATGAGGTTCGGCCATCAGCATCAAACCGACAAGAGGGGTTTTGCGACATAAATACCCCCGTTTCATGACATTATCCACATTCTATGTTCGGTCGCATGACAGCAAACCTTAACTACGTCAGAATGACCGCTGCTCGTGAAATCGGGCACGAGCAATGACAACGAACGAATGAAAAATGATGCCGCCCGCCAGCGCGATCGTGCTGGCGGGCCGTGCAGAGCCACCCTCTTCCCGCGATCGGGCGCCGGCTACTTCACGAATCGGGTGTTGGACTGCTGCAAACGCGTCAGCGTCTTCACGATGTCCTCGCCGATCGCCTCGATGCGCTTGATGCTCTTCGGGTTGAAGCTCGGGTCGTACGGACTGGCCGTCGGACCTCCCGCCACCTCGAGCACGGCGTCGAAGTTGTAGCGGTGGGTCTGGTGCGACTTCGGGTCCGTCCAGCTGCCCTGCCAGGCAAGCGGCCGGTTCTTGGGCCAGAGTCCGTAGGGAAGAGCCATCGTCCTGATCTTGTAGCCGGGCACTGCGGAGTCGATGCCCATCGCGTTCCGGGCGATCTGCTCCTGAACGACGTTGTCCGGATACTGACTCAGCTTCGCGTGCCAGAGCGTGTGGTCGCACAGTTCGAAGCCCTGGTCGGCGAGATACTTCACCTTCTGGAAACGCCACTCCTTCTTCTGTCCGTTGAACTTCGGGTTGTCGCCGAAGAAGTTGTGGCCCGCCGCCCCGCCGTTCAGCATGCAGAAGACCGCGCGCGGCTTCCAACCCGGATGTGTCCGCGCGAATTCCTCCCAGATACCCAGGCCGCTCGTCGGATCCACGACGAGCTTTCCATCCTTCTCCAGGTAGCGGAACTGCGAGTCCGACGCGTCGTCGAACACGACGACCACCGGCGACATGCCCGCCGGGACATCACGGAAATCCTTGTCGAGCATCTGGGCGATCGTGATCGGTCGGTACCCGAGCTTGTACGCCTGCTCCAGATCGTTGCGGTAACTGGCTGCCGTGCGGGTATAGAGCGTGTTCTTGTCCCCGCCGATCACGTGATACTCGAGCACCGGGATGCGGCCCCGCTGGTTCGAGGCCGCGCTGCCGGAGGACGGCGCGTTGACCGTGGTCGTGTCGCTTGCCCCAGCGACGCCCGGAACCTCGGTGATGGTGCCCGAGGCGGAGTCGCGCGCCGAGGAGTCACTGGTGGCGCGCGAGCCCTGGACAGCGGGGGCGTCGCCGCGCGCACAGGCGGCGGCGAGAAGGGCGATGACTGCGAGGCGGCGATCCATTTCAGACCTTCGGGGTGAAAAGTACTGAGGCGGGGACGGCCCCGGCGCTCGGACACACTAGGATAACGAGGCGCCGTTCGTCGCAGGCAGGCGCGGACGACGGCCAGAAACCTGCTTCCGCACCAGACGTACCAGTCAGTGTACCCGTTCCCCTCCAGAAGCTGCCGTGAGTCTTTCCGCGCGCCTCGCGATCTTCCGTCATCGGCTGCAGGCACCGGCCGAGCCTGTGCGCATCTGGATGCGTCGCCGGTGGCGTTCGCTGACCGCGCTCGCCGTTGCCTGCGTCGGAGTCATCGCGTTCGATGCCTGGCTGGTCAGCTGCAGCTTCGAGGGATGCCCCTCTCGCGGCGAGATCCGGGCGTTCCGGCCTGGCGAGGGCGGCCGGATCGTGGACCGCAACGATCGCTACCTGGGCCGGATCGCCATCGTGCGTCGGGTCAACGTGCCGCTCACGGCGATCCCCGCGCACGTGCGCGCCGCCTTCCTGGCGACGGAAGATCGTCGCTTCTATCAGCACAACGGACTCGATTGGCGCGGCCTCTTTCGCGCGGCGGCGAGCAACGTGCGCCACGGCGGAGTGCGCGAGGGGTTCAGCACCATCACCATGCAGGTCGCGCGCAACTCGTTCCTGGTCAACCGGCGCTACGGTCGCTCGTTGCGCCGCAAGCTGATCGAGCTTCGCCTCACTCGGTTGATCGAGGGGGAGTTGACCAAGGACCAGATCCTTGAGCTCTATCTCAACCTGATCTACCTCGGAAATGGAATGAACGGCATCGAGGCGGCGAGCCGCGATCTGTTCGGCAAGCACACGGCCCAGCTCACCGTGAGCGAGGGAGCGATGCTTGCCGCGCTGCCGAAGGGCCCGAGCGCCTACACGCCGCGCGACCACTTCGAGCGTGCGTTGCGTCGCCGCAACCTCGTGCTCTCGCTGATGGCCGATGCGGGCTACCTCTCGCCTGCGGAGGCGGCGAAACTGACGAACGTGCCGCTGCGCATCGCCGAGGACGAGTGGCGCCCCGACACCGGTACCGAGCCTCTGGCGCTCGACGCGGTGCGCGTCTTCATCGATTCGATCCTGCCTGACGCACTCAAGGACGGCGACGTGACGGTGTACACGACACTGGATCTCACGGCGCAGCGCGCGGCCGACCGCTCCGTGCTGCGGCAGGCGGTTGCCGTCACGCGTGAGACACAGAACGCCGGGAATCGCGTCTCCGAAGCGGCACAGGGCGCGCTCGTCGCGCTCGACCCGCGCACCGGTGACATCCGGGCGCTCGTGGGCGGTCGGCGCAGCAAGCGAGGGTTCAACCGTGCCTTCAACGCGAAACGCCAACCTGGCTCCGCCTTCAAGCCCTTCGTCTACGCTGCCGCGCTCCGCGCGGGAATGACCCCCGCGACACTGGTGGACGACGAGCCGGTGGAGGTGGCGCAGGGCCGCAGCATCTGGCGCCCGGCCAACTACGACGACAGCTACATCGGCACGATCACGCTGGCCAAGGCGCTCGCCGTCTCGTCGAACGCCGCGGCGGTGCGCGTGAGTCAGACGGTCGGCATCCCCAGCGTGATCCAGGCTGCGCGGCGCAACGGCATCGCGAGTGTGCTCTCGACCTACCCGGCGATGGCACTTGGGGCAGTGGACGTCACCCCGCTGGAGCTCGTTGCCGCCTACGCGCCCTTCGCGAACGGCGGGGTGCGCATCCGTCCTCGGCTGGTGCGCCGAATCGAGGCCGCCGACGGCACGGTGCTGTGGAGCGCCGAGATCGCGCCTGGCGACACCGTGATGGACCCGCGCGACGCGTACCAGCTCACGTCGATGCTGCAGGGCGTGGTGGACAACGGCACTGCCCGCGTGGTGCGCGCGATGGGAGTCAAGGGAGCCGTGGCGGGCAAGACGGGCACGACCAACAACGCAGCCGACGTCTGGTTCGTCGGGTACACGCCGTCGCTCGTGGCAGGTGTCTGGTTCGGGTACGACACACCCCGCCCGATCGCACCGCATGCATCGGGCGCCCGCCTCGCGGCACCGGCGTGGGCCGAGTTCTACCTCAACGGCTGGCACGAGCCCGCGTCGTCGGCAAATGGCTGGCGTCCCCCGCCGGGCATGACGATGCGCGTCATCGACCCCGTTACGGGCATGCTCGCGAACGAGTGGTGCCCGGTGCGGCAGCGCCAGTACTTCAAGCCCGGCACCGAGCCGACGGAGACGTGCAACGTGCACACCGAGCCGCAAATGGAAGAGGTGCCGATTCCTGACGACACGGGTCTGCAGCTCCCGCCGCCGATCCAGCGTGGAGCGGAGGGGATCGGCAAGGTGCTCCGCCGAATCTTCCATTTCTGAGCATCGAGCTTCATCGGACCATCGAGCTGCTTATAGAAGTCCCAACGCGGCGCTTCCATGCGCGTCGAATCCGGGAAACATCACGTCAAGCCGGTTCGCGCCGAGGTGCTTGGACGCCACCTCCGAGAACACCGTTCGGAAGTCCGTCGTGAGGGCGAGATCGCGACCTTCGTGAAGCTGCTCGGGGTCGAGGCCTGGCCACCGGCCGTACACCTTCTTTCCCTTCACTCCGCCCCCGATCACGAAGAGCGCGCCGGCGTGACCGTGGTCGGTGCCTCCGCTACCGTTCTGCCGCGCGGTTCGCCCGAACTCGGACATCGTCATGATCGTCACCTCGTTCATGCGGTCACCGAGGTCGGCAACGAGCGCGGCGATGGCGCGCGCGAGATCGTCGAGGCGGACGGCCAGCTGGCCGGTGGAGCCGCCCTGGTTGACGTGCGTGTCCCAGCCGCCCACGTCCGCGAACGCCACCTCGACGCCGACGTCGGCTTTGATGAGCTGTGCGATCTGACGAAGGCGCTGTCCGAGCTGTGACTGCGGATAGGTTGCGCCGTGCTCCGGTAGGTACTGTCGCGGGTTGGCAGCCTTGAGGATCTTGATCGCCTCGAACATCTCGCCTCCTGCGGCGTGCACCACGTCCGCGGTGCCCGTGCGATACAATGCTTCCAGGCGCTCGACCGCCGGGCCGGTGGCACGCACGCTGAACTCGTCGAGCGAGTTCATCGCGATGGTCGGTGCGGGACCCTCGAGCATGCGCGGGGTCTGCGCGGTCATCGAGACGGCGCGGAACGGCGACGCGGCGGAATCAGGCAGGCAGCCCGCTTCACAGGTACCGCGGAGGGCGAGGTACCGGTTCAGCCACCCGTCGCGCGTTCCTTTTTGATCGGGCGTGCCGGTCTCCATGTAGTCCTGCGCGTCGAAGTGCGATCGCGTGCTGCTCGGGCTTCCCACCGCGTGCACGGGCGCCAGAATGCCCGTCTCCCACAGTGGCGCGAGTGGCGCGAGCGCCGGGTGCAGGCCGAAGAAGCCGTCGAGGTCGAATGCCCCGGCCGGCCCAGCGGACAACGCGGGACGCGGGATCGCAATGTTGGGGCGGAGCCGGTAATAGGCCGCCTCTCCGTGCGGCACCACGACGTTGAGCGCGTCGGCCGCTCCGCGCTGAAAGAGGCAGATGAGAGTCCTGCCGCGCGTGCCGCCGCCGGTTGCCGCCCCGCGCAGCAACTCAGCCCCGAACGCCGTACGGCGCAGAAAGCTTGGGCTCAATCCCAGCGTGACGAGGGAAAGGGCACCCGACTTCATGAAGACTCGACGGTTCATCTGCTCGTCCCTCCGCGTGAGAATGGCGGTTAGCGCCGCTGAAATTCCGGTGCGCCGATCGCGAGGCCCACCACCTGGGCCAGCCCCTCCAGCTGTACCGGTCGGCCAAACGCGCGTTGGAACGCCGCGCGCGGCTGGCCATTACGGGCCGGAGCGGCGCCGCCCCTGCCGCTCGTCATCGGCTCCCCCACCGGCACAGTGGCCTGGCCCGTGCCAAGCTTCGTCGTGAGCGGATTGTCACCGGTCAACAGGATCTGTCGCGTGTCAGGTGATGCGTGACCGCCCAGAAACGCGCTCACCACCGCGTCGACCTGATCCTCACGCACCGCCCCGCGTAGGCGCTCCGATGCGGACCAGCGGTTCACGTCTGCACCGGGCAGCCGGCCTGCCGCGAGCGCCAGACCGAAGTTGATGCGATTCAGGATCGCGCCCGTGTTCATCCAGGATTCCCCCGTCTCAGGCCATCCGTTCGGCGCCTGGTGACCGAAGATGGGTTGGCCCAGAAACGCGACAACCTGGGCGGAGCGCATGGACGTATCCGGTGCTGCTCCCACCGCGCGCAATGCCGACGCCACCAGCTCGAATGGGCTCTTGACCTTGCTCCGGTACGCTGCGCGGCTGAAGAACTCCGGGCTGGTCACGATGGTGCGAACGACCTCGCGCAGGTCGCCATCAGTCTGGAGGAAGACCGTCGCCGCGCGGTCCACCAGCGCCATTGGGGGCGTGTCACCCACGAAGCGGACGGCGAGCTTTTGCGCGACGAACCGTGCGGTGCGCGGATCGCGAGCGAGGAGGTCGAGCACCGCCTCACCATCCTCGATGCCACGACCGGCCGGAAGGCGGTGGCCGAGTACCACTTTCTCTCCCGCGTCGTGAACGGCGGGTCGAAAGAGGAACGCCCCGTCCTGCCGAGGTGCCATCGTCCAGCCGGTAAGTGCGCGAGCCACCTCGATCACGTCACGCTGCGTGTAGCCGCCGTCGACGCCGAGGGTGTGCAGCTCGAGGAGCTCACGCGCGTAGTTCTCGTTCAACCCGCGCCGGGCGACCGGTGCGAGTCGCTGTGCCGAGCGCCGGCGCGGCGACCGACCCGCGGCGAGTGTCGGGCGCAGCGAATCGGCCGCACTCTGCCACTGGTCCAGATAGAACAGCATCGCGGGGCTCTTGGCCACCGCGCCGAGCAGCTCTCGGAAATGGCCGAGCGCATGCGGGCGGATCACCTCGCGATCGTACGCCGGAATGAAGAGTCGGGTCACGCCCTTGCCGGCAAAGACGGAAAAATGGTTTTCCCAGAAGTCCGTCATCACCTCCTGCAGCTGTCGCTCGCTAGCGACGGCGCGGAGGAGGCGCGCGGACTGCACGTCGCCCAGGACACGCTGGTTCCGGCGCACGAGCTCTCGCAGCGCCGGGTCCGCACGCAGCGCGGCGGCGCGCGCGTCGCGTCGGGTGCTGTCCGCGCGCCCGGTGACGGTGCTGCGCTGCGCTGCGCGGAGCGCCCGTTGGCTCTCGGTGTACGCACGAACGAGATCACCGGTGGGCTGACGGAGCCCTTCATAGAGCGCAACGAGAGAGTCGGCGGCGTGGTCGTCGATCAGGCCAGGCGCCAGCTGAGCCGCGATCCATTCGTCGACCCCGAGCTCGCGAACTCGGGCGGCCTCCCCGGGTCGGGCGCCGAACGCCAGGCGGTTGAGCACTTGCTGGATCTGCTGATCGCCGGTCTGCTCGCGCGGCGCTGTCGCATGCACGACGACGAGGGGCGCGCCCGGTGCGGCCAGCGTGACGGCCGGTGTGACAACGTAGGCTGCTCGCGCCGAACAGCCGGCGGCAAGCAGCACGATGACGAACGGGCGCAGGGTGAATCGCATCGAGGTCGTTCCGGATGGGTGTCTCGTTGGACGCCTCAGCCTGCCGATGGTTAAGGGAAGCTCTTTCGCGACCGCCTTGCGCGACATGATGGATTTCTCATAGGGTACCGGACTGGCGGCACGCTCGGTCCGCCGGACCTGCCTCGTCCACCTCGTCTCACGCTCGACAGAGTGATCAGCCCTCTCATCCTCGCCGACGATTTCGCTCGGCAGATCTCCCTCGATGACTTCGCCGCGGTCACCACCGCCGCGTTGGGCGCTCGGCCGGCGATTGTCTGCTCGCTGCTCGTGGACGGCATGGACGCCGTGCGCCGGGATCTGGGGAACACCCGCACCGAGGCGCTCGTGCGCGAGCTCACCCTCTTCGTCCGGCGCAACCTGCGCGGCACCGATGCCGTGACGGTCGCGGGCGAGGAACTGCTCGTGTTTCTCGACGCGCACGGCGTCATGGGCGAGGCGGTCGCCCAGCGGCTCATCGCAGCCACCCGCGGCCACGTGTTCTCGGGCGGTGCGACCGATCGCTCGCTTCGACTTACCCTCACCGTGGGAGTCGCGGCGAGTCCGGAGCATGGCGAGCGATTCGAGGAGCTGACGGCTGCGGCGCGCGCGGCGCGTATGGCGGCGGGGCGCGACGGGATCGCCCTTGCCGGCTCGGGTCGCCGCGCAGCGCTCGAGGTGGGACGATTCGTCGGTCGAGCTGAGGAGCTTGCCCGCTTCACCGACTACCTGGAGGACATGGTTCGGGGTGTCGGCCGCGTCGTCGCCGTCATTGGCGAGACTGGGGTCGGAACCAGCGCGCTCGTGCACTCGCTCGAGCCGGAGGTGCGCATGCGAGGCGGTTCCCTGGTCGTCGCGGCGTCGCGCGAGGGCACGCTGGCCTCCCCATACGCACTCTGGTCCGACGTGCTGCGCGCCGTCCGGCGTCTTCCGGTGAAGAGCACGCGCGGATGGCGCGAGCTGCCGTCCCTGGATGCGTCGCTCGAACGCGCCGTGGATGACCCCCCGCGTGGGCGAAGCAAGATCAGGCTCCTCGAGGAGCTCGCGGACTTCCTGCGACTCGCAGCGCAGCAGCGTCCCATCATGCTGCACCTCGAGGAGCTGCAGTGGGTGGATTCGGCGTCGTGGGACGCGCTGGAGTACCTGATCCCCCAGCTCGAGAGCGAGCGCATCCTGCTGTCGCTGAGCTTTCGCCTTGGTGAGGAGTACGACGACGCGCTCGACCGATGGTCGCGACTCGTCACGCGGCCGCGCCATCACGAGATCCGCCTCACGCGTCTGACGCGTGAAGACGTGAAGCGCTGGATGGAGGCGGCGATGCGCGGCGAGGAGGTTGGGCGCGACTTGCTCGCCTACGCCTATCGGCACACCGAGGGCAACCCGCTGCTCCTGACGCACCTCCTGCGCGACCTGGAGGAGAGTGGCCACCTGGCGCTGGACGACCAGCGCTGGCGGTGGAGCCCAACCGGTGAGCTTCCACCCCCGGCGACACTCCAGCAACTGTTGGCGCGCCGGGTGGGACGTCTGCCGCA
>JBBQYZ010000044.1:0-10753 GCA_038208205.1 Gemmatimonadales bacterium
CCCCGCTGCGGACGGGTCTTCCAGGACGAGACGAAGAATGGGCGGCGCCGCTGGTGCGACATGGCCGTTTGCGGAAACCGCGCGAAGGCGGCGCGGCACCGGATGAAGCTGCACGCCTGACGCCGGGCGCGCTGAGCGCCCGGGCCGTGTCAGGACGCGAGCGCGAACGCCGGCTTCACGTATCCCATGTCCTCGGCGTACCCGCGGAGCGTGCGCTGCAGCAGCCGCCGACCACGAAACAGCCGCGATTTCACCGTACCTTCCGGAATGGCGAGGATCTCGGCGATCTCCGCGTAACGCATCTCCTGGATGTCACTCAGCACCACCGCCGTCCGGTACTCGTCGGGAAGGGCCTCGATCGCACGCACGATCGTGTCATCGAGGAACGAGTCGTAGAAGCGCCCCTCGGGGTCGGCCTCGCCGACGGCGTCCTGCACCGACCAGCCGCTCTCTCCGTCGCCCTCGGGCACTTCGCGTGCGTCGATCCGCCGTTTGCGGCTCACGAACACGTGATAGAGGATCGTGAACAGCCAGGCACGGATGTTCGTCCCGAGGCGGTATTGATCCCACCGCTCGAAGGCGCGCAGCACAGTGTCCGACACGAGATCTTCGGCGTCGTCCCGCACGCGCGACAGCTTGAGCGCAAAGCTGTACAGCGCGTCCAGATGAACCAGCGCCTCCGCCTCGAAGCGGGCACGTCCCGCGGCGTCGCCCGGCACCTGCGTCATCGTCGTCATCTCCCCCCTCCACCCCACCCGGCGGCGCGCTTCGGAGCCCTGCCCCTCGGCGTTACCGCGATTGTGTCCCGTTTGCTACGGCGCCGAGTGCGCCAGGCCCTGCTCCCGCTCCCCCTCGTGTCGCAGCGCCTCGTCGCCATCGCGCAGATGCGTGGCGATGAATCGCTTCAGATCTTCGCCTATCCCCTGCATCACGCTGACATCCCGCTTCACTCGTGTCATGAGCATCCCCCCCTCCAGCGCGGCGATGATGAACCGCGCGAGCCGGGCGGCGTCCGTCCCCTCGCGCAGTCGGTCGCGCAGCTCCCACAGCAGCGACTGCAGTTGTACCGACCAGCGCTCGAATACCACGTCGAGGCGCTGGCGAAACCCCTCGTGCGCGTCGGCCAGCTCGCCCGCGAGGTTGCCGAACGGCGAGCCAGCACGTGCATCCCGCTCGCCCTGCAGCGCGACCATCGTGTCGATGAAGAGCGTCAGGCGGTCAAGCGGCTCGATCATCGGCTCCCGCAGAATGGCGAGGCCTCGCTCGGCAAAGCGCGCGAACTGTCGGTCGAGCACCTCGAAGCCCAGCGCCTCCTTCGAGCCGAAGTAGTGGTAGAAGTGGCTCTTCCCACTCAGGCCCGCCGCCCGGATGACGTCGTCCACCGAGGTATGCGTGAACCCCTGCTCGCTGATGAGGCGGGCGGCGGCGTCGAGGATGGCCATTCGTCGCTTGCTCACGGACAGAAACTAGGACCGATCGGTCCTAATGTCAAGCACACACGTAACTCGGTAAGGGTCAAGGAAGTATGTGTCGCAACTGTCCTGACTTCGGACAGTCTCGTCGCTTCGCCGGAGTTCTCGTCGACGATCCCGCGGCCCCGGTGATTCGGATCACCGCAGCCCCCGCACCGGCGATTATGTTGCGCCCCATGGCACTTCGATCCCACCGTCGCATCGATGTGACGCGCACGCATCTCGAGCTGCGTGGACCGGAATCGCTGCGCCCGGCGCGCGCGCCGAGCGAGGCGGTGGAGCTGGTTCGTGTCGCTCCCATCTCCGCCGCGGAGTATCGCGCGCTCTACACGCTGGTCGGCGAGCAGTGGCTCTGGCGGGATCGGCTCGTCTGGACCGATCCGGAGCTCGACGCCTACCTTGGCGCGCCGTCCATTTACATCTGGCGGCTCGACTGCGGGCACTGCACGGCGGGCTATTTCGAGCTGCAGGTGCGCCCGGACATCGGGTCGGTCGAGATCATGTACTTCGGGCTCGTGCCGGCGTACATGGGGCGCGGGTTCGGCGGCTGGCTGCTCACGCGCGCCGTGGAAGAGGCGTTCGCCCTGGGCGCACATCGAGTGATGCTGAACACCTGCACGCTCGACGCGCCACAGGCGTTGCCGAACTACCTCGCCAGGGGATTCACCATCGTTCGTGAGGAGCAGTACCAGGTCGAGGTCGGCGTGCGCCCTCCCGACTCGGTTGCCACGGCCTGAGCGCCGCCTACCGCGGCCGCGCGCCGCGCAGGGCTCAGCGGCGAGGCTTTCTTCCTCGCCCTCCCGAGTGCCGCCCGCCGGCGCCATCGCTGCGACCGGCGGCGCCATCACGCCCGGCAGGCGGCCGATCGCTGCCCGCGCTGCCGCCGCCGTCGCCGCCACGGTTGCGCTGCCGCTCGCTCTTGCCCGGACGCCCCTTGCCCGCGGGCCCAGTGCGCAGCCCGCGCTTCGGGTCCTGACCGGTGCGCGCCCGGTGCGCACCCCGAGTCGCCTCGCGCTGCTCGTCGCGCTTCCGGTTGAACTGCGCCACCTCTGCCTCGCTCCAGGGCGCGTCGAGCAGAGACTGCAGCTCGTCGATCGTGCGGGCGCGCACTGATCCGCGTTGGCCGCGGCTGACCACGAACCGCACCGGCCGATCGAGCTTCGGCACCTCTCCCTCCGTGAGCGACCGCGCCACCTTCTCCGGCAGCCGCAGGCGGGCGACTCCGACCGGACGCCCCGCCTCCTCCTCCACGTCGTAGTCGATCTCCACCTCGCGATCGCGCACCGTCGTGCGCGTGGGAAGATCGTCGTACTTCGCGCGCGCCGCCCGCGGCGAGAATCGCTCTAGATCGTCGGCGAGGTCGAGGTCGGCCCCCTTGAAGGCGGTGAGCGAATCCACCGTCGCCAAGCGTCGTGCGTAGAGCGCCGCCAGGTCCACCTGACCGAGGCGCGGGAGCACACCGCCCGACCGCCGGTAGGCCTCGCGTACCGCATCGATGCGGTCCAGATTGTTCTTCACGGCAAAATGCCGCGCCTCACCGCGGGCGAGTGCGTCAGCGAGCACGCGTCGCGCCTCCTCCTCACGGCCCGACGGGAACTCCTCCACCGCCTCGAGCTCGCGTTCGAGCTCGAATCCGAAGTACTCGAGCCGACGCCGCAGGACGAGCGGTGCCTTGCGACGCTCCCCGTCGTACTCGAGCACCATCTCGCCCCCTGTCGCATGCCGGCGGATCAGGTCCAGCGGAAGCTGCGTTCCCTCGATCGACGCCCGAGGGTTGCCGAAGCGGTCGGCGAAGTATCGCAGCTCTCCGGCAATCGGCCCCCAGCTCCCGCACACGCTCGTATTGCTGACCCGCGCCTCCTCGCCCCATGCGGTCTGCTCGTCGATCACGAGGTCGAAGGGCATGTACTCGGCGAGCAGCGTCGCGAACTGTCGGCGCGTTCCCTCGTGCGCCATCGGCATCTCGGGCGGGAGCCGCATGCCGAGGCCGCGGTACACGCTCGCCATCCCGAGCGCCGCGTCCTCGATCGACTTTACGAGCACCCCGCGCCGCTCGGCCCACTCCCCGATCTCCTCCTCGCGGAAAAGGTGACGATCCAACCCGTAGACCTGGCCCACATACCCGGCCACTCTGTACGCCTCAGCGTAGACGTTGTAGGCCGTGAGATGATCGCTCCCCGGGAGCACCAATCCCTCCAGATCGCGTTCCTCACGCGTCATGCGATGCAGGCTGTCGATGCCGCTCATCACGGCGAGGTATGGCACCAGCGCGTCGTCGGCGTTGACGAGAAGCTCCGCCCACTCGCGCTCCACCGGCATCTTCTCCACGGCGCGGCCGTAGCGCGTGAGCCTGCCCTGCTCGATGATTCCTCGCCCCTCCAGGAATTCCATCGCGCGCCGGTAGGCGACCCGGTCGAGCGGTACGGGCAGCTCGAGGTCGTCGGCGGCCACGCCGAGGTCCGCACAGGTGATCGCGACACGCTCGGAATCGCCGGCGAGCTGGAACTCCGGCGCCGTCGGCTTGAGCGAGGCGAAGTCGATGTCCCGATCGCTGAGGATGAACACCCGCCCGCCGGCCACCCGTCCGTGCACGCGCCCGGCCATCTGCAGGATCTCGTTGGCGCCGAGGTGCAGCTTGGTGAGCACGTTCTTGCCGCGCTCCACGATCGACGTGAACCGCGTGTCGTCGATGATGACCGTGTCGAGCCCCTGCACGTTGAGCGCACTCTGGCCCGCAGCGGTCATCGCGAGGAAGTACGGCTTGCGCTCTTCTCCCTCCAGAAAAGGTCGCAGCACGCGGATCGGCTCGCCGCCGTGGTAATGCGCCGTGTTGATGCGCGGAGCGCGCATGCGCACGTTCTCCGCGGCCTGCTCCACTCCCTTCCGCGTGGGGACGAAGATCGCGACACCGCGCTTCTCCTTGTAGACGCGCTGGAGAAACTTGTCGTCCAGGAACTCGCCGACGTCCTTCCGTACCACGTCCACCTTGGCCGCCTTTTGCGGATCGAAGGCGTAGACCTGGAGCACGTCGGCGCTCTCGAGGTACTGGCGGTAGAACGTCGGGTCCACCGTCGCCGACAGCCAGATGAAACGGCAGCCCACGCGCTTCCCGAGCGCCAGACACAGCTCCAGCTCCGCCGACGTCTGGTGGATCTCATCGACGATCAACGTGTCCTGCGGCAGGATGTCGCCATCCTGGAACCACCGCCGCGCAATCCCGGTCGTCACGATGACGATGTTCCAGGTGGGCGTGTCGGGGGTCGCCTCACGCTCGCGATTGATCACGCCGACGCGAAGGTCCGTCGTGCCGAGCAGCTCCTCAGCGATGGGACGGATGGCGAGCGTCTTTCCCGAGCCGGTGCCGGCCACGATGCCGAAGCCGCGGCGAGAGGCAGCCAGCTCGTGCACGCGAGCGCCGAAATGCTTCTCGAGGTAGGTCTCGATGTGGAGCCCGACGGCGAGCTCGATGGTCTCACACGCTGCACGCGTCGGGGCGATCACGATCACCCGGCCGGTCGGGGGCTCGGCCCCGACGAATGCCTCGTGGTCGGGGGGGAGGTACTGGTCTCTTACGTCGCGCATGGCGCCGACGAAGGCGAAAAGCGTGCTTGGCGGCTACGGCCGCTTGTCGTTCCCGAACTTCTTGAGGAAGGGGAGCTCCTTCTTGTCGCCCTTGCGGGGGCCCTCGATGTAGTCGTCACCAAAGAGCACTCTACCGTTCGGCGGGCGATTCCGCACGGCCGTGGGACAATCCGTCGGCGCCGGTTGCTGTTTGGGCGGCACCCGGTCCAGCCAGATGCGACACATGCCGGCGGGCGGGCGGTATTCCTTCGGCACGTCGTCCCCTCGCTTCTGGGCGTGCGCCGCCCCGGCGAGGCCGACAGTGCAGATCAGCGTGAGGATGGTGGGACGGAAATTCATCAGGTTCTCCTGCGGCGCGCGGTCATTCGCGCAGCCACGGTACGGTAAAGCAGGCAGGATGCCACGTTCGTGGCGAACGCCACAACTCCATAATGCGTTGGGAACAGGCTACTTATGCTTTCCGCCCGGACTGGTGACGACGTCTTCGCGTCCCCTGGATTGGACAGGGTCGTCCCATGGTGCGGAAACGGGCGCCCAACGGATCCGGCGGGTTGCGACCGAACGCCCCCCACCCTGGCCCAGCTCTGATACCCTCAGTCCCCGAAGCTGATCCCCGTCGCCCGCGCAGTCTGCACCACGTCGTGCGAGGGATCGACCCGTTTCGTCTCGCGCAGCGCCTCGGTGATGGGGATGGTCACGATGTGCGGCGTCTGGAGGGCGACCATGTGTCCCCACTTCTCATCCGCGATCGCACGCACCGCCGCACCCCCGAATCGCGTCGCCAGCAGCCGGTCGTAGCCGGTCGGCATCCCCCCACGCTGCAGGTGGCCGAGCACGAGCGATCGCGTCTCCTTGCCGGTGATCATCTGGATCTCGCGCGCGATCGAGTCGGCCACGCCGCCGATGCGGCGCGCCTGGCCGGGAAGCGACTCGCCCATCGTGTGCGAATGCCCGCCCTTCGGGAAGGCCCCCTCCGCCACCACGACGATCGAGAAATGACGGCCGTGGGCGTCGCGGGAGGCGATCTTCTCGCAGACCTTGCCGATGTCGTAGGGAATCTCGGGGATCAGGATCACGTCGGCGCTGCCGGCGAGGCCCGAGTGCAGCGCGATGAAGCCCGCGTCGCGGCCCATCACCTCCATCTCCATCCCGCGGTCGTGGCTCTCGGCGGTGGTGTGCAGCTTGTCGATCGCCTCGAGCGCGGTGTTCACCGCCGTGTCGAACCCGAAGGTGGTCACGGTGCCGCTGACGTCGTTGTCGATCGTCTTGGGCACGCCGACGATGCGCATCCCCTTGGCACAGAGTCGGTTTGCGATGTCGAGCGATCCGTCGCCGCCGATCGAGATCATCGCTTCGATGCCGAGCTGGCGGGCGTTCTCGATCAGCTCGTCCGAGCGGTCGAACTCCATGAAGCTGCCGTCGGCCTGCTTGCGCGGATAGCAGAACGGATTGCCGCGGTTGGTGCTGCGCAGGATCGTCCCGCCCAGGTGCGCGATGCCGCGCACGGACTCCTTGGTGAGCGACACCACCTCGTCATCGCCCATCAACCCGGCGAAGCCACGCTTTACGCCGAGCACCTCCCAGCCGCGGTTGATCGCAGAGAGGACGACAGCACGGATGACGGCGTTGAGGCCCGGAGCGTCGCCGCCGCCGGTGGAGATGGCAATGCGCATCGAAGATCGTGTGGTCGGGAGCGGAGAAGGTGCGACGCGCGTCGGGCCGGCGCGTCAATCCTGACGCACCGGCCCGAGTTCACGTCACCATGCAAAAGCGGGGTCAGCCGGCCGCGCGAATCGCGCGGGCGATCTCACCCGGTTGCGCATGGCGCCCGAGCTTCGATTTCTCGAACACCGCGACGCCGTTTGCGGTAACCTCGAACCGCCCGCCCGCGCTCGGGACCATGTCGATCCGCGCATCGGGAAATTCCTGCGCGAGCTCGGCCGCCAACCTGGCGGCTCGGGGCTCGTAGTTTCAGACCGTGCAGTACTCGATCGTGATCGTCATCGTGGGCTCCTTCGGAAGCGGGGACCGTGAATATAGCGTTGCTCGCCGCGTTGTCAGAGCCCGAGCTGCTGCCTGAGCAGGGCGGCGAGCTTGTCCTCGAGACGACCGGTAGAGGAGCAGCCCACGCTCGAGCTCAACCCGTTCTGCGTCGCGAGCCCGCTCACGCGGGTATCGAGTGCCGTGTGGCTGGCGTCGATCACGCGTACGAGCGACAGGAGCGTGAGCTGAACGGTGTACCGTTCGGCGTTCGGGCCGTAGCTGCCGCTGCCACACTCCAGCAGCAACGAGAGCCGCTCGCCGCCGATCGGGCGCCGGACTGTCACCCGCACGGCTCCCATCGCCCTCGCGACGGTGTCGACGACGGTGAGTGGCACGGGCAGCGACGCGAACACCGCTGGCAGCGCCGCGAACACCTTGTCAGCCGACGTCGCGAGCGTGTCGGGCGCCCGCGACGATGCAGCGCTGAAGACGTTCGCGATGCGCCCACTCTTCATGTCGATCATTCCCGACGATTCGCCGGCACGTTGCGCCGACGCATGGACGATCGGCGCCAGGAGAGCGGCCAGGGTGGCCAGGGTGACGAGGGCGAGCTTGGTCGTCGGTCGCATGCACATCATGACTGCTCCTCATTGAATGCTGTCTGGACTCGTTGCCTGTCCACGGCACGGGCGTTCCCGAAGATGTCGTCCGGCCGCGCGCCGTCAACGGCCGTGCCCCACTTGGTCGTCGTCGAAGCGCGATCACGTCGGCGTTGGAATGACGTCGCCCTGGTTCGTGGCGGTCGCCATGATCGGTGCATGACCCGTCCGCCCCGCGGCCACACCGCGTTTACGCTCGTCGAGGTGCTGACCGTGCTCGCGATTCTCGCCCTGATCTCAGGGATCGCCGCGCAGCAACTGTCGCGACAGCTGGACCGGCTCGCCGTCACGGGGGCCATCACGGAAGCTGCCAGCGCGCTCTCGCGGGCGCGGGACGATGCACTCGCGCAGCGCACCATGGTCACCGTGCGGATCGACACCCTCGCCGGCACGGTCGTCAGCCGGTGGCGGGGCCGCGCCGGGACGACTTACGCGCTGGCGCGGTCGTACCATGTCGTGCTCTCTACCACCCGTGATTCCATCGCCTTCGATGCGCGCGGTCTGGGATACGGTGCGGCGAACTTCACCCTCATGGCGCGGCGCGCCCGGGCCGCCGACACGCTCGTGGTGTCGCGGCTCGGGCGCCTGCGGTACTGAGCTGGAGCTGAGCTGGAGCCCGGCCGCTTGCCGAATCGAGCGAGCGACGAGGCAAGGCCGGTCACCCGAGACGTCCCGCCCCTGTGGCCTCAGTCCGCCGCGACGGTGCCGAAATCATACCCCGGCACCGAGATGCGCGGAATCGGTTGGCCGATCACCCGTTCGATCGTACGGACCATCGCGATCTCGTCGGGCGACATGAACGTGTAGGCATCGCCCTCCTTCGCGGCGCGGCCCGTACGTCCGATGCGGTGCACGTAGTCCTCGGCCTGCTGCGGCACGTCGTAATTGATGACGTGGGTGATTCCGGAGATGTCGAGCCCGCGCTGGGCGATGTCCGTCGCCACCAGCACGGAGATCGTGCCGTCCTTGAAGTCCTGCAGCGCGCGCGTGCGCTGCGCCTGCGTCTTGTCGGCATGCATCGCGGTCGCGCTCACTCCAGCCTTTTCGAGGTCGCGGACGATCCGGTCGGCGCCGTGCTTGGTGCGCGAGAAGATCAGCACCGAGTCATGCGCCTTGCCGGTGAGCAGCTCCACGAGCAACGCATTCTTCTTCTCGCGCGGCACCGGATAGACGGCGTGCGTCACCGTGCTGGCCGCCGCTGAGCGGACACCGACTTGCACGACGACCGGCTTCCGCAGGTACTTGCGGGCGAGCGCCTCGACCTCGGGCGGCATCGTCGCGCTGAACAGGAGCGTCTGACGATACACCGGAATCTGCCCGACGATATTGTTGATCTGCGGCGCGAACCCCATGTCGAGCATGCGGTCCGCCTCGTCGAGGACGAGGACTTCGAGATCGTCGAACACGACGTTCTGCCGCTCGAGGTGATCGATCAGTCGGCCGGGCGTGGCGACCACGACGTCCACTCCAGCGCGGAGCTTCTTCTCCTGCGGATCGAGGGGCACGCCGCCGTACACGGCGACCACCGAGATCGGTGCGTGCAGCGCGTACTTGCGGAAGCTTTCCTCGACTTGCACGCACAGCTCGCGCGTCGGCGTGAGGATGAGCGCGCGCGTGCGGCGCGGTCCGTCGATCAACCGGTCGATGATCGGTAGCGTGAACGCCGCCGTCTTGCCGGTGCCCGTCTGCGCGAGGCCCATGATGTCCCGGCCCTTGCGCGCCAGGGGGATCGCATCGCGCTGGATGGGCGTCGGAGTCGTATATCCGGCGTCACGGATCGCGTCGAGGATGGACGGATGAAGGTCGAGGTCGGCGAAGGTGACGGGCGCCTCCGCGTCGGTGTCGCTCGCCGGGTGAGTTCCGATGGCGATGAGTTGGCTCTGGGTCATGCGTCCTGATGCGTCGCGCCGGGGCCGCGATCCCGGGACGTCCGGGACCGGCGCATGCACCGGACTCGCGCGACTCGACGCCGCGGTTCGGACCGGTGCGGTGATGAAGGATGCGGGCACAGTCGTGTCCGCGCACGGGATGTGTGTCGCCAGGCCGGTTGCCTGGCGGTCGTGGAGGGGTCCGCAGCCTCGCGCGCACGTCGCACGCGTCCCGCCACCGCCGGCCGAAGATGAGCGCGCCGCTCTGAGCGCCCTGCCTCGACCTGATCGTTCGCATTTCGTCCGGGAAAGCTAACCGTCGTGGAGACTGTCGTCCACCTGACGCGGTGCTGTCGGCGGCTCTCCGGGTGCGTCGAGAAACGCGAGCACGATTCCGATCACCTCCGCTGGTCGTTCTTCGTTCACGGCGTGCCCGCCTCCGCCCACTGCTCGCACCTCGAGCGGAGCGCCTGCCTTCACGAGCGCCTGTACATAGGGCGCCGCATCTCCGACGAGCCGATCCCGCGTCCCCAGGACCACGAGCACTGGCGTCCGGAGGCCGCGCAGCCGCGTCGCCATCGCGTCCGCGGGCTCGCGCGTCCAGCGAAACTCGTGAAGCAGGCGTCGCATCGCCCGCGCGTACGCCGGATACTGCGAGGGCGCCCAGTACTCCTCCTCGTCGCGGCGCGTGATGCGCGACGGATCCCCGTATACGCGGCGGTGCGCCAGCGCCACGATCCATCGTGGGACGAGACGTGGCAGTACCGAGCCGACGATCTCCGGACTGATCGCTCGCGCCAGTGACACGATGCCCACGCGCCCGAAGCACGCGGGGTTGACGAGCGCGAGCCGCTCCAGCCGTGGCTCGCCCGCGAGGGCGAGCTCGAGCGCGATCGTGCCGCCCATCGACTGCGCCACCACGCTGAATCGCTCGAGTCCCTCGGCGTCGACGAACTGCCGCAGCATGGCGACCTGGCGCTCGAGCCGATACACCTCGGCCTCGCCGGGCTTGTCGGAGAGGCCGTGACCAGCGAGGTCCACGGCGACGACGCGCCGACCGGCGGCCGCCAAGGGCAAGAACCAGCTCCGCCACATGTAGATCGACGCGCCCCAGCCGTGCAAGAGCAGCACGACGGGGGCGTCGCGGTCCCCAGCCTCCGCGACTCGCAGCCCGACCCCGCCGGAGAGC